>JAODNB010000033.1 GCA_025464795.1 Frankiales bacterium | reverse complement strand
GCGCTCATGCGCGGGCTCCTTCCAGGGCTTCTCGGAGCACCACGCGGTCGTCGAACGCGGTCACGACCCCAGCGGCCTCCTGGCCGCGCTCGTGGCCCTTGCCCGCGATGACCACGGTGTCGCCCGGCCCTGCTTGCCCTACGGCGTAGGTGATCGCCGCTCGCCGGTCAGGCTCGACGACCGCGTCGGGCTGACCCATCTGGCGCAGGATCTCGAGCGGGTCCTCACTGCGGGGATTGTCACTCGTGAGCACGGCCAGGTCGGCGCCTGCCACGGCTGCCGCCCCCATGAGCGGCCGCTTTCCACGATCACGGTCACCGCCGCAGCCGAGGACCACGATGACGCGACCAGAGGTGATCGCCCGCACGCTGGCCAGCAGGGTAGCGACCGCGTCAGGCGTGTGGGCGTAGTCGACGAGGGCCGTGAAGGGCTGGCCTGCGTCCACCCGCTCCATGCGGCCTGGAACGGCGGCGAGCCCCGCCACTCCGCGCGCAGCCGCCTCGGCGGGCACTCCCGAGCTGACGAGGCACGCGAGCGCCCCGACCGCGTTGCTGACGTTGAAGGCACCGGGCAGCTGCACCGCCGCCGGCAGCACGACCGATGGACCGACCAGGGTGAAGCTGCTCCCGGAAGCACGCAGCTCCACGTCCGTAGCCTGCCAGCTCCCAGCAGTGCCGTAGCCGTCCAGCGGGATCTCCGCGGACTCGAGCAGGCGTTGACCCCACGGGTCATCGACGTTGACCAGGCCTCGGGCCGAGCGCGCCGCCGTGAACAGCGACGCCTTGGCCGCGAAGTAGTCCTCCATGTCGGCGTGGAAGTCGAGGTGGTCCTGCGACAGGTTCGTGAACACGGAGGCGGCGAAGCGAACGCCGTCGACCCGGCCGAGCGCCAGCGCGTGGCTGCTGACCTCCATGGCGACGGCCGTGACGCCCCGCTCTCGCATCACGGCGAACAGGGCGTGCAGGTCGGTCGCCTCAGGGGTGGTGCGGACGCTGCTCACCTCGACGTCGCCGATGCGCGTGAGCACCGTGCCGAGCAGTCCCGTGGTGTGGCCGGCGGCACGCAAACCCGCTTCGAGCAGGAAGGCTGTGGTCGTCTTGCCGTTGGTCCCTGTCACCCCCAGGACCATCAGGTGGTTCGACGGGTGGCCGTGCACCCAGGACGCCACGGTCCCGAGCACGGATCGGGGGTCCTCGGTCACCAGGGCCGGAACCCCCTGCACCATCGCCGCACCGGCCGGGTCGGTGAGCACAGCCACCGCCCCGGCGGCGACCGCCTGCGTCACGAAGGCGGCCCCGTGGACGTTGGCCCCCGGCAGGGCGGCGTAGAGGTCGCCGGGCTGCACTGCCCGGGAGTCGTGCGTGCACCCGGTGACCAGCACGTCTTCGAGCGAGCCCTGGACGGTGAGCGCGGGCACCGAGCCGAGCACCTCGACCAGGCGCCGCGGCGCCGGGTCAGAGGGGCGCAGCGCGGCCGCGTCCGCGGATGGTGGCACCTGCTGAGGCTATCGGTGACGCGTCAGGGCTGGTCAGCCGACAGGCGCAGCGGCTTCGGCATCGTGCCGGTCGGTGGCACGTCGTACGAGCGGAGGGCGAAGCCCATCACCTTGCTGAACAAGGGAGCTGCGACCTGCCCCCCGAAGTAGCCCTTGGCCCCGGTGCCCTGCAGGACCACCGCCGTGACGAAGCGCGGAGCGTCCGCCGGAGCCATGCCGATGAAGGACGAGGTGTACGTGCCGTCGTAGTGGCCGGCCCGCGGTCCGCTCGTGGCGACCCGCTGGGCGGTTCCGGTCTTGCCGGCGACGCGGTACCCGGCGACGGCAGCAAGCGGAGCCGTGCCCTGCTCGGACACCACCGACTCCAGCATCTCCCGGAGCTGCAGGGCGACCTCGGGTGAGATCACGCGGCGCTGCTTGGGAGCGGCGGACGGGATGACGCGTCCGCTGGCGTCTCGGGTGCTCTTGACGATGTTCGGCTGGACCCGAACGCCGCCGTTCGCCACCGTCGCGTAGACCGAGGCCACCTGCAGCGCGTCGACCGAGATGCCCTGGCCGATCGGGATGTTCGCGATCGAGGTGCCGGACCAATCGGCCGGCTTGGGGATGAGGCCCTTGCTCTCGCCGGGCAGCCCGACGCCGGTCTTCTCCCCGAACCCGAAGGCCCGCATCATGTCGTACAGCTTCTGCGAGCCCAGCTGCTGGGCGACCTTGACCGTGCCGATGTTGCTCGACTTGGCCAGCACCCCCGCGAAGGTCAGGTGCTCCAGTCCGTGCTTCTCGGCGTCGTGCAGGAGCTTGGTCGACACCTGGTAGGTGCTGGGCACGTCGATCACGGTCGCCGGTGTGACGATGCCCGCGGTCAGCGCGGCTGCGGCAGTGATGACCTTGTTGACCGATCCCGGCTCGTAGACGTCGCTGATGGCAGGGTTCGCGGTGAAGTCCCCGGAGGGCCGGTTGTCCGGGTCGAAGGTCGGGGCGGTCGCCATGGCCATGACCTGGCCCGTCTTGACGTCGAGCACGATGACGGTGCCGGTCTTGGCCTGCGTGGCGGCCACCTGGTCGGCGATGAGCTTCTGGGCGTACCACTGGAGGTCGCGGTCGAGGGTGAGCGAGACGTCCTTGCCGGCGATGGGGTCGATGTGGCTGTCGGTGCCGGTGGGGATGACCCGACCGGCGGAGTCGAAGCGCGCCACCGTCTTGCCGTCCTTGCCGGCGAGCACCTTCTGCAGTGCCATCTCGACCCCGGCCTGACCGATGCCCTCGAAGTTGGTGAACCCGAGGACCCCTGCGGCGAGGTCGTGCGACGGGTGCACCCGCTTCGACGTCGCTTCCTGACCGATGCCCGGAAGGCTCTTGTCGATGACCTGCTGGGCGAGCGCGGGATCGACCGCCCGCTTGAGGTAGACGAAGTGCTTGCTGCTCGACAGCTGCGCCGTCACCTTCGCGACGTCGAGGCCGAGCATCGGCGCGACGACCTCGGCGATGCTCTTGGCGTCGCAGGGCTCCGTGACGCCCTGCTGGCACACCGACTTCGCGATGGTCTGCGGCTCCGCGTAGATGTTCTTGGCGACCACGGACAGCGCGAGCGGGTTGCCGTTGCGGTCCATGACCTCACCGCGCTGCGAGGGCAGCAGTCGCTCCTGCGTGCGGTTGACGCCGGCACCCGCGGCGTAGGCGGCGGGTTGGAACCCCTGCAGCTGCACCAGTCGACTGGCGAGCAGCAGCACCACCAGGCCCAGCAGGACCAGCCCGGATCGCAGCCGGAACGCCGGCCGACCCAGGGGCTGAGTACGACGGGCGGCGGGCTTGCGTCCCGCGGGCTTGCGGGCTGCGGCCGGTCGTGGAGCGGCCTGGCGCGCGGTGGGCCGTGCGGTGGGCCGTGCGGTCGGTCGCTCTGCCGGCCGAGTGCTCCGGGTGGCGGTCCGCGTGGTGGCCCGGGGCGCGGTGCGTGCGGTCGTGCGGGTGGCAGGCCGGGGAGCGGGACGTGCGGACGGGCGACCAGGAGCAGGGCGGCGAGGCGGCTGCGGAGGGGTCACCGGTGAGCTCCCGTGGTCGTGGTCGGCTGCTTCGTGGTCTTCGTGGTCGTCGTCGTCCGGGTGGTTCTGGTGGTCTTGGTGGTTGCCGTCGTGGTCGGCTTCGTGCCGGGCTTGGGCCCGGTCCACGTGGTCGACCCGGTGGGCCCAGCCGGCTTCACAGCCGGCTTCACAGCCGGCTTCACTGCCGGCTTCGGCGTCTGGGGCTTGGCAAGGACGACAACGGGTGCAGCAGCCCCAGCGCTCGGCTGGCCCAGGACCTTGCCGTCCGACAACCGCAGGAAGGCGGGCGGTCCGCCGGCGACCATGCCGAGCTTGCTGGCCTCGGCGGCCAGCTGAGCGGGTGCCTGCAGCGCCTGGACCTGCCGGGCGAGGTCCTGCTCCTGCTGCTGCAGGGCCTTTGCGTTCTTGTTCAGGTCGTGCAGCGTGAAGCTGTCCTGCGCCACGAGGGTGTTGAGCAGCAGCAGCCCCAGCAGGCCGCCGACGAGCAGCGTCACCACGACCACGACGAAGGGGGCCTTCGCAGCGGAGGACCGGCGCTGCGGGACGAGCCGCAGGGACGGCGCCTTCTTGGGGGCCGGCTTGGCGAGCGGGCTGCGCAGCGGCATCGCGAAGGTCCTCGCGGAGCTGCCTGTCGTCCCTACCGACATGGCGCTCATGCCGCGACCCGGCTGCGCTCGGCTGCCCGGAGCCGCACGGACTGCGCCCGCGGGTTCGCGGCGACCTCGTCCTCGGAGGCCTGCTGAGAGCCTCGGACCAGCAGCGTGAGCTCGGGCTGCGCCCCCTCGGGGACGAACGGGAGGTCGACGGGGACCTCTGAGGTGGAGCGACGGACCAGCTCTGCCTTCACGATCTTGTCCTCGAGCGACTGGTAGCTCATCACCACGATGCGTCCCCCTACCGAGAGCGCGTCGAGCGCCGCCGGGATCGCCCGGCGAAGGACGCCGAGCTCGTCGTTGACCTCGATGCGCAAGGCCTGGAAGGTGCGCTTCGCCGGGTGCCCGCCGGTGCGGCGCGTGGCAGCGGGGATGGACTCACGCACGAGCTCGGCGAGGCGCGCGGTGTGGGTGAAGGGCTGGCGGGCGCGCTCCCGCACGATGGCGTCGGCGATGCGGGAGGCGAACCGCTCGTCGCCGTACTCCTTGAGGAGCCGGGCCAGCGCCTTGCCTTCGTACCCGTTGACGACCTCCGCCGCGCTGATGCCGGCGGTCGGGTCCATCCGCATGTCCAGCGGAGCGTCCTGCGCGTACGAGAAGCCCCGGTCGGCCTGGTCGAGCTGCAGTGAGCTGACACCGAGGTCGAACAGGATGCCCTGGACGCTCGCCAGGCCGAGGTCCCCCAGGACAGCGGGCAGCTCGTCGTACACGGCGTGGACCAGGGTGACCCGCTCCCCGAAGGGCGCGAGGCGGGCGCTCGAACGACGGAGCGCCTCCGGGTCGCGATCGAGGCCCACGAGCCGCGCCGGCGTCTGGGCGAGCAGTGCCTCCGCGTGCCCACCCATGCCGAGCGTGCAGTCCACGAAGACGCTCTCAGGGCTTGCCAGCGACGGGGCGAGCAGGCCCACGCAGCGCTCCAGGAGCACGGGCACGTGTGCCGGCTCACTGGTGTCTGAGTTGCTGCTGCCCATTGCTGACCCTCGGTGTTGGTGGTGCCCCTCGGCTCGCGGACCTCGGGGGTGGTGCGGGTGGTGCGGGTTCTTGCTTTCGGATCCCCGCCCGCTCCCCCGCCTGGCACCGGGGAAGGTGTGCCAGGAGGGAGGGCGGTCGGAGGTCCGACGGCAAGAAGCGGGCTAGAAGACCCCGGGCAGGACCTCCTCGGACTGCGTGGAGAACGTCTGCTCCTTCTCGGCCTCGTAGGCCGTCCAGGCTGCGGAGTCCCAGATCTCGAGCCGGGTGTTCATGCCGATGACCGTGCACTCCTTGGAGAGCCCGGCGTAGGTGCGCAGCGGAGCCGGCACGCGGATGCGTCCCTGTGCGTCCGGCACGTCGTCGGAGGCGCTGGAGAAGAACACGCGGCTGTAGTCCCGGGCGGCCTGCCCGGTGATCGGTGCGGTCTGGAGCTTCTCGGCCTGCTCGGCGAAGTCCGCCGCCTTGAAGACGTAGAGGCAGCGCTCCTGGCCCTTGGTGATCACGACGCCCTCGGCGAGGGCCTCGCGGAACTTGGCGGGCAGGAACAGCCGCCCCTTGTCGTCGAGCTTCGGGGTGTGCGTACCGAGGAACACGGCACCGCCCCCTCCTCGACAAGCCCTGCGGCTCCCATGTGCTCCACATTACTCCACTCTGACCCACTGTCAACGACACGCCGGGCCCCGCGCACCGGAATCTTTGACAAAACCGCAGGTCAGACGGCGTGGAGCTCGGTGGGGCGGAGGGCTGCGAAAAGCGCGCTGATCCGGCCGTGCACGACAGCTGCGCCTCGACCAGCCACGCTCACGACGGGCCTGCCCGGCTCGCGGTGACGCTGCCGTGGTGCGTTGTGGGGTGCGCGGGGGCGCAGGCCCGCGGCTCGGGAGTCCCGGGGTCGAGGGCGTGGGGGTGCCGGTGATGAATTCGTGACCAGTCCGCAGCCAACCCGTGGGCGACGTGCGATCGTTCCTGGTGCCAGACTCGATCGTTCCGGCCAGACTTCCCGCCGACTTCCCCGCCGCTGCCAGAACGGCGGTCCCTGACCCCTCCTGGAGGACCCCCGGTGGCACGACGCGCGAGCGCTGGAGACGGCTCAGCCGCTGGTCTGGACGACCTGCTCGAAGCCGCAGCGCTCATCCGCGGCAACGTCGAGAAGGTCATCGAGGGCAAGCCCGAGGTGGTCCGCCTGGCCCTGGTGGTCCTGCTTGCCGAGGGGCACCTGCTCATCGAGGACGTCCCCGGTGTCGGCAAGACGATGCTGGCCAAGGCCCTGGCTCGCTCCATCGACTGCTCCGTGCGCCGGATCCAGTTCACGCCTGACCTGCTGCCCTCGGACGTGACGGGTGTCTCGGTCTACGACCTGGAGTCCCACGAGTTCGAGTTCAAGCCCGGCGCGGTGTTCGCCAACCTGGTCGTCGGTGACGAGATCAACCGTGCCTCTCCGAAGACGCAGTCCGCCCTGCTGGAGGCCATGGAGGAGCGGCAGGTCACGGTCGACGGCACCACGTACGAGCTCGAGGCCCCGTTCATGGTGATCGCGACGCAGAACCCCATCGAGATGGAGGGGACCTACCCCCTTCCCGAGGCGCAGCGGGACCGCTTCACAGCGCGCGTCTCCATGGGCTACCCGAGCGCCGACGCCGAGATCGAGATGCTCGACACCCACGGCGGGCCCGCGGCGCTGGACGACCTCGAACCCGTCGCCGACGCCGTCGAGGTGCGCAAGCTCATCGACGTCGTCCGTGGCGTCCATGTCAGCCCGGAGGTGAAGCGCTACGTGGTGGACCTCGCGACCGCGACGCGCGAGGCTCCCGAGCTCCGGCTCGGCGCCTCCCCCCGGGCTTCCCTGCAGCTGCTGCGGGCCTCTCGCGCTCTCGCCGCGCTCGAGGGTCGCGACTACGTGCTGCCGGACGACGTGCAGGGCCTCGCCTCCTCCGTCCTCGCGCACCGCCTGCTCCCGACCGCCGAGGCGCAGGTCGCGCGTCGGTCCACGGAGTCGGTCGTCGAGGACCTCGTCGCCCGG
>JAODNB010000032.1 GCA_025464795.1 Frankiales bacterium | reverse complement strand
GTCGTCGTGCACCTGGCCTTCCTCGTCGTCGGTGGGACGAAGGAGGAGACTCGGTCGATCAACGTCGAGGGCACCCTCAACGCCTTTCGGGCGGCGGCTGCCGCCGGCGCCAAGCGCTTCGTCTACGCGAGCTCTGTAGCCGCGTACGGGTTCCACCCGGACAACCCCAGCAGCATGACCGAGCAGTGGCCGGTACGTCCGGCCGCCAAGCTCTTCTACGCCCAGGAGAAGGCCGAGCTGGAGCTCCTGCTGCAGGAGGAGGCCAGCAAGCACGAGCATCTGGCGTTGTACCTGCTGCGTCCGCCTGTGGTCGTCGGCCCGCACGCCGTGGGCGGCAAGGGGCCGGCGCTGCTGCAGGAGCACGGCCTGCGCAGGTCACCGCTGCCCGTCCCCGTGCTCCTCCCCGACCTGCCGCTGCAGGTCATCCACGAAGACGACGTGGGCTCTGCGTTGCTGCAGTGCGTGCTCGGGGCGGGGGCGCCGGGGGCGTACAACATCGCGGCCGACGACGTGATCAGCACTCTCGACCTGGCGCGGGCCCTCGGCCTCTGGCCGCTCGGTCTTCCCCGACGGGCCTCGCAGCGGGTCGCCCGGTTGGTGTCCAAGCTGCCGGGGCTGCCGTCGTACGCTCAGTGGGTCGAGGCGCTGTCGCAGCCGGCGATCATGGACACGACGCGGGCGAGAGCGGAGCTTGGCTGGGCTCCTCGGTGGAGCGCCATGGACGCCCTCGCCGACACCGTCCGCTAGGACGCCGCCGCGAGAGACCCCGCTACGACGATCAGGGCCCAGGCAGCCACCTCGCCGGTGAGGGCGGTCCTACGGCTGCCGGCACAGCGCAGCCACCGGGTGGCGATGAGGGCCAGCAGCTCAAGGCCGCCAGCCAGGACGTCTGCGGTGCCAACGGGCTCGATGCCGTAGCCGATCCCGACTGTCCTGGACTCGAGCCACAGCACGAGCAGTGCCAACGAGCTGAGCACGACCGGGCCGACGGTCCGAGAGGGGTGAAGGAGCGTCGCGACGCTCAGCGCCAGCTGCCCGGCGGCGACCGCGGCGAAGAAGCTCCGCTGCGTGCCGAGGTGGTGCTGCGCAGCGGACACGTGGACCGCGGCAGCGGCGAGGAGGGCAGCGGCCACGATGAGCTGCGCTGCCCTCCCGGGCGCTGTGGTGCGGACTGCACGCCAGGACGCGCCCGACACCACCGCAGCGGCGACGAGCAGCGGCAGCAGGTGCGCAGCGTGCTCCCTCATCGACGCGCGGCGACGTCCTTGTCAGCGCTGACGCCCACCGCGAGCAGCAGCGCAGCGGACGCGAGGTGCAGGACGTTGTCGGCGCCGTTGAGCGCCAGGATGTTGGCGTCAGAGTCGAGGATGAACAGGCCGACGATGCCGAGCAGCAGGTAGGCCGCACCGACGACGGTGTTGGCAGAGCGAGCGCTCCTGAGGGCCTTGCTGGAGGCGAGCAGCGCAGCACCGATGAGCAGGTGGGCGATGTTGTGCAGCGGGTTGACCTCGAAGAGGTTGAGCAGCTTCCCGCCGTGCTTGTCCGCGAACCCGTTGCTGTCGACGAAGAAGCCGGCGGCGCCGACCAGCAGGTAGACGGCGCCGAAGACGAGGGCAACAGTCTGGTTGAGCGTGCGGTTCGTGCGTTCGTTCGTGTCCATCGGGAAACGGTCCTTTGCAACAGGGCGAAGACGAGTTCTCGCCACGCGCAGGGGCTGCCCCGCCGGAGGTGGATCACACACAACGGGGTACGGGTGCTTCGTGACGTTGCTTCCGAACCTGCCGCTCCTCGGGTCGATCCTGGTGTTCCTCGTGTGCGCGGCCGCGATCTGGGTGGCCGGCGTGTTCCTGTCCAACTACACCGACGTGCTGTCGGACCGCCTTGGTCTGGGCAGCGCGCTCGGCGGCCTCGTGCTCCTGGCCATCGCGACCAACCTGCCCGAGATCGCGATCACGGTGACCGCCGCGAGCAACGGCCAGGTCGACATCGCCGTCAGCAACATCCTCGGTGGCATCGCCCTGCAGACCGTGGTCCTCGTGGCACTCGACGCGGCAGTCCAGGTGCGCCGGCCGCTGACCTACCAGGCCGCGAGCCTCACCCTGGTCCTCGAAGGGGCAGTCGTCGTCGCCGTTCTCCTCGCGTGCGTCATGGGTGCTCAGCTGCCCCACGACGCTGTCGCGTTCCGGCTCTCGCCTGACGTCATCGGCATCGCCCTGCTCTGGGGGGTGGGTCTGCTCCTCACCAGCAGGGCCGCCCGATCCCTGCCGTGGCACGACAGCGGCAACGCCCCCGACTCCCAGCCAGAGCCCCGCGGGCACTCCGCGAAGAAGCGTGCCGACGCTGCCAAGGACAAGGGAGTGAGCACCGCTCGAGCAGTCACGGTCTTCGGCGTCGCGGCGCTCGTGACCCTCGTCGGCGGTGCCCTGCTGGAGGAGAGCGGGAGCCAGGCGGCGGCTCACGTCGGTCTCTCGGGCGTGCTGTTCGGCGCCACCGTCCTGGCCGCTGCCACCGCCCTGCCCGAGCTGTCGACCGGCATCACCGCCGTGCGCAGCGGCGACTACCAGCTGGCGTTCGGAGACATCTTCGGCGGCAACGCGTTCCTGCCCGTCCTGTTCCTGCTGGCGACCGTCATCAGCGGCAAGGCCATCCTGCCGAACGCCCACGCCAGCGACCTGTACCTCACGGCCCTCGGGGCGCTGCTCACGGTGATCTACATGGCAGGGCTGCTGTTCCGGCCTGCGAAGCAGCACGCCCGGCTGGGGGTGGACAGCATCGTCGTCCTGGTCGTCTACGCCGTCGGGATCGTCGGGTTGGCGACGCTGCCCACGTGAGGGCGGTTCGGCGACCGGTGGCGGGGAACTCCCCCCAGCATGACCGTCCCCGCTGCGATCCGCCTTGCCTCGCGTGTGCGGGGTGAGCGCGTGATCCACGCAAAGGGTCGTGCCTTCACCGGCGAGCTCAAGGTCCACGGAGCCGCCCTGGGCGTACCGCTCCTGGACCGCTCGGGTTCGCACGACGTGCTGCTGCGGTTCTCCAGGAGCGTCGGCCTGCCCGATCGGCTCCCCGATGCGCTGGGCCTGGCGATCCGGGTGCAGGACGCCCACGGTGAGGGCCGCCACCAGGACCTGCTCCTCACGACAGGGGCCAGCCAGCCGATCGTCCGGCACTCGATCGTGCCCCGTCGTGACCTGCTCGGTTCGACGTACACCTCCCTGGTCCCGTACCGGTTCGCAGGAGCGTCGTGGCTTCTTGCCGCGCTGCCGGTCGAAGGGCACCCGAGATCGGCGTCGCTGCGGACGCTGAGGCCCGAGCAGATCGCGTTCGACCTCGCTGTCGGTCGCAGCCGTGGACCGTGGGAGGTCTGGGGCCGGGTGTCGGCGACGGGCGTCGCCGAGGACGGTCGCGCCGTGCGGTTCGCCCCTGAGGTGACCGGTGGCGGGATCGAGCCCCCGCTGCTGGCGATGCGCGGCGGTGCCTACCGGGCTTCGCACGTCGGCGCGGACAGCTGACGTCCCCGCCTCGTCTCCTTCGAACTGTCAGCGCCGCGCGCCCCCCGCAGCCACTTTGATCACCTCGACGACCCGGCCGACGCCGGCGTCGCGCGGACGGAGCACGGGAGTGTCGACGCCCGCACCAGAAGCCATGCCGGCAACGACCTCTGCGAGCGCGTCCCTCACGTCGACGCGGGGCACCCAGTCCAGCTCGCGCTGGGCGCGGTCGCAGCTCATGAGGGGGCTCTGCGTGCCGAGATCGACCCAGCCCGGGTCCATCGAGATCACGCGCGCATGCCAGGCCGCCGCAACGGCAGCCCGCAGGACCGCCAGCGGAACAGGTATCTCCCTGGCGTCCAGGGCCTGAGCCATGGTTCGGGCATCGAGGACGGGGGAGCCGGCGACGTTGAACGCACCGTGCACGGGCTTGGTGATCGCAGCGACGTAGGCGGCCGCCACGTCGGTCGCGTGCACTCCTTGGAAGGCGAGTCCGGGAGTCCGCGGGACCGCGGGCAGCAGACCCGGACGGACCAGCCGCTGCGGGACGAGTGGTCCGAGGAAGTAGCGCGCGAGGGACGAGGCCGCTTCGGCCTGCAACACGATCCCGGGCCGGATGCGCACCACGCGCCGATCGGGGTACCGCCGCTCGAAGGCGTCGACCATCCGCTCGGCAGTGGCCTTGTGCCGGCTGTACAGCGACGAGGGGATCCCGTCTGTGGGGTACGACTCGTCCACGGCAGAGTCCTTCGGGCCCGGGGAGTAGGCACCGATCGAGGAGCCGTGGACGAGCGCGGGAACGCCCTCGGCGCCGACGGCGTCGAGCACCGCCTGCGTGCCGCGAAGGTTCACCCGCTCCATCAGGGCGGGCTTGCGTGACGGCACGAGCAGCCATGCGAGGTGGACGACGACGTCTGCACCTCGCACCAACGGCTTCAGGTCGCTCTCCGCGACATCGGCTTGGTGCCAGGCGATGTCACTGCTCGCCGGCGGGCGTCGTGCGATGCCGACGACCTCGGTCACGCCGGGATGAGCGAGCAGAGCGGGAACGAGCCGTGAGCCGACGTTGCCGCTCGCTCCGGTGATGACGACCTTCATGCGCCGACCCGCAGGCGCTCGCCGACGCGCACGACGGCTGCTCGTCGCAGCTTGACGACAGCCCCGAACCACTGCACGAGCTGGGTGTAGCCCGGAGTCCGTCCGACGTACCAGAGGAAGCCGTGCGGGCCCGACACCATCGCGCCGGTGTCGAGGTCGTAGCGCGACCCGTGCCACGGGCAGACCAGGCAGCCGTTCGCGTCCAGAGTGCCCTTCGACAGGTCGCCGAGCTGGTGCCTGCAGCGCGAGGACACGGCCCGAACCTCGCCGTCGGGGTTGGCGAGGGTCCACGACCCCACTCGGGTGACGGCGCCGCGGGGCACGTCGGTGCTGGGGATGTCGGTCATGCCGGAGGGCTTCCCCCTCTGAGGTGTTGCAACCAGCAGGGACGGGCAAAGGCCGGGCACATCGCGGAGCAGTCGTCATCGGGAGGGGCGTCGTGAAGCAGGTCAGGGCTGACGAGACCTCGGCACAGACCCTGGACCGCAACTGGTCCGAGCTGCTGCAGGAGCTCCGTGTCGTGCAGACGGGTGTTCAGCTCCTGACCGGGTTTCTGCTGACTCTTCCCTTCCAGCAGGGCTTTGCGAAGCTCGCTGCTGACCAACGCCACCTCTACCTGACGGTCGTGGTCCTGTCGGCGCTGGCCACCTTGCTGCTGATAGCACCGGTGACCATTCACAGGGTGCTGTTCCGGCAGCACGAACGCGAGGCCCTCGTCTCCGTGGCGCACTGGTGCGCACTGCTCGGGTCTCTGCTGCTCGCCTCGGCTCTCGTCGGCGTCAACGGGCTGGTCTTCGACGTCGTCGTCGGGCGTTCCGCAGCCACCTGGGCCGCTGCCGTCATCGGTGGCCTGGCACTCTCGTTGTGGGGGGTAGCCCCCCTGGTGCTGCGGGTGGTCCTGCGGCCGCGAGCCTGAGGGATCCGTTTTGCTTCCTGCCCCCGCGGGCAGGAGGCGAGGCGTGGCAGCTGACTGGCCCAGAGGGCTCATGGTGGTCCGACACGGTGAGAGCGCGGGCAACGTCGCCCGCGACCGGGCCGAAGCCGAGGGCCTGGAGCGCATCGACCTGAGCAGCCGAGACGTCGACGTCCCGTTGTCCGAGCGGGGTCGTGGTCAGGCCGAGGCCTTGGGAAAGGCGCTGGTCTCCCAGCCACCCGACGTCGTCTGGGTGTCGCCGTACCTTCGCGCGCAGCAGACCGCGGCCCTGGCGCTGGACGCCGCCGGCCTGTCGGTTCCCGTCGTCATCGACGAGAGGCTGCGCGAGCGGGAGTTCGGCGCGCTCGACGGTCTGACCCGCAAGGGGATCGAGGCGCAGTGGCCGCAGGAGGCTGAGCGTCGCCAGGCGATCGGCAAGTTCTACCACCGGCCACCGGGTGGTGAGTCCTGGACCGACGCACTGCTGCGGGTGCGCTCGGTGATGGGAGACCTGCGCAGTGACTGCTCCGGCCAGGAGGTCCTCGTCGTCGCGCACCAGGTCGTCGTCCTGCTGTGCCGCTACGTCCTCGAGGGCATGACGGAGCAGGACGTGCTCGCGGTCGACCGTGAAGGAGACGTGGCCAACTGCTCGATCACGTCCTTTGCCGCTGGACCCCGTGGGATGGAGCTGGTCGCCTACAACGACGTCGCGCACCTGGAGCAGCAGGACGAGGCCGTCACCGCCGAGCCGGACGTGCCGCATGCCCCGCGTTGAGGAGGTGACGCCAGACCTCCTTCGGAGTTGGCCCCTGCCGGAGGCAGCTGGGGACAAGAGCGACCGCGGTGATGTGCACGTCGTGGGGGGCATCTCCTCCACGCCGGGAGCCGTGCTGCTGGCGGGAGTCGCGGCACTCCGGGTCGGAGCCGGGCGGCTCGCGATCACCACGTCCGCAGACACCGCAGCCCTCGCCGTCGCGGTGCCCGAAGCCGCCGTTCACCCACGGGAGGAGCTGGCCGACTGCTCGCCGCCTGACGTCTTCGTCCTCGGGCCGGGGCTGTCGGACCCCGACGACCTCGTGCCCACCGTGCTGCAGCTGCACCCGTCAGCCGCTCTGGTCATCGACGCCGGTGCGCTCAAGGAGCTCCCGACCCTGCCGAGCCGGACCGTGTTGACGCCCAACGGTCGTGAGCTGCGGATGCTGGCTGACGGGGACGGGGAGGACAGTGACCTCGTGCAGCAGGTAGCCGACTCGCTGCAGGTGGTGGTGGCTTCCGGCGGCTGGGTCGCCAGTCCCGACGGCAGGCTCTGGCACGACGGGACCGGGTCCGTGGCGCTCGCCACCTCGGGTTCCGGCGACGTCCTGGCAGGAGCAGTCGGCGGGCTCCTCGCGCGTGGCGCGACGCCCGAGCAGGCTGCTTGCTGGGGTGCGCACCTGCACGCGGCTGCAGGTGAGCTGCTCGTGCCTCGTCGGGGTCGCGTGGGGCTACTGGCGCGCGAGCTGCTTGATGAGCTGCCGACCAGCCTGGCCAGCCTGAGCTGACGTCACTGGAGGTCCGCTGGCAGCAGGTCCCGGTGGACGGAGGCGGCGGCCTGCGAGCCCTCGTACACCGCCGTCGTCACGGCGTGAGAGTGCAGGCTCGTCACGTCACCTGCCGCGACCACGCCGGCCGCGCTGGTCCGCTGCTCGGCATCGACCGTGATGTAGCCGCCGTCGCCGCACGAAACACCGAGTCCCTGCGCCAGGTGGGACTGCGGGCTGATGCCCTGCGCGGAGTACAGAGCCTCCAGCGGGAGGCGGCTCCCGCTCCCGAGGAGCAGTGCGCGCAGCTGGCCGTCGTCGATCTGGGCGGTATCGATCGTGTCGTGCACGATGGGCACCGAGTGCCGCTCGAGGCGGTCAAGGAGTTCCCGGCTGAAGCTGTCCGTCTCGCTGTTGGTCAGCAGGGTCACGGCCTTCGTGAAGTGCCGCAGCTGGAGCGCCTCGAGGGCCGCGTGGTCGTCATTTCCTGCAACGACGACCTCCTTGTCGCGGCTCTCCCAGCCGTCGCAGGCGATGCACCAGAAGACGCTGACGCCGACGCAGTGCTCCCAGCCCTCGAAGTGCGGGTAGTTGTCCGACACCCCGGTCGCCAGCACCACCGCAGACGCCGTCCAGCCCTCAGCGCGGAAGCCGCCGTGGTCTCGACTCACGTCGTCCACTTGCTGGTCGACGACCTCGACCTCCCGGTAGGGCTCCAGCTGGGTGCGCCCGAGAGCCACCAGGTCGGTGATCGCGATCCCCTCGGGGAAGCCCAGGTAGTTGCGGTTGACCTGGCGGAAGCCAGAACGCCCGCCCTTGACGTCGAACAGGACCACGCTTCGCCCGTACCTGGCCAGGTGGAGGGCCGCACTCAGGCCGGCGGGTCCACCGCCGACCACCATTACGTCCTTGCGCATGCGCGCCGCTGTACCCACCGCAGTGCCGTTGACGCAGGTCGGGCTAGGCGATTCGCCGTGCGGTCACGAACCGGTCGAGCCCCTCGTGGTCCACGTGGTCCTGGACGTCCTCCCAGGCGCCGGTGGCCGTGAACACGGCTGGAGCCGTCGCGCCCTGGCGGTCCGAGTGCTCTACGACGACGAGCCCCCCCGGCTTGAGCAACCGAGCAGCCGTGCGTTCGACGTCGCGGACCACGTCCAGGCCGTCCGCTCCGGCCCAGAGGGCGATGCCCGGGTCGTGCTTGACCACCTCGACGTCGGGGACGTGCGCCTCGTGGAGCGCGACGTACGGCGGGTTGCTGATGACCATGTCCAGCTGACCGTCAAGGTCCGGGAGGCAGCTGCCGGCGTCGCCCAGGTGGAGGAGCACCGGGGTGTCACCGGCGCGGGCTCGCTCCTCCGCGTTGCGCTGAGCCCACGCGAAGGCCTGGCTGTCGCGCTCGACGGCGTGCACGGTGGCTGACGAGAGCTCGTTCGCCAGCGCCAGAGCGACGGTGCCCGAGCCGGTGCACAGGTCGACGACGAGTGGAGCCGGCTGCGTCCTGAGCCGGTCGACGGCCCACTGGACCATCGAGGACGTCTCCGGCTGCGGGGAGAACACGCCAGGGCCGACGCGCAGTGTGATCCCACGGAACGTCGTGCTGCCGAGGAGGTGCGAGAGCGGCACCCGCTCGGCGCGGCAGGCGATCAGCCGCTCGAACTCGCCGGGCCGCCCGACGCGGCGCGCATGAGCGGCGAGCGCCACGACGTCTGCGCGTGCCTCCGCGGCCGGGACGCCTGCCGCGATGAGCTGTCGCACCGCAGCGGAGTCGCTCAGCGGCGCCAGTTGGAGGAGGTCATCGGACAGCACGAAGTTGCCTTTCGAAGGGGTCGTGGAGGAGTACCCGAGCACGCTCTCCCGACACGCGCTCATCAGGTCCGACGCTGGCGGTCCTTGCGTGCCGCGTCCCGGTCGCTGCCCGCATCCATGCGATCCGCCTCGGACTGAACCCTGTCCAGTGCGGCGTCCTGGCGGTCGTCGACCGCGGTCTGCTGCTCCTGGACGGTCCGACGGCGGACGGCGAGGAGGTCGGCGCGGTCACCGGCCCCGAGATCGCGGTCCACGCCGGAGTAGAGCCGGTCGACGGCGCTGGACCGCCGCAGTCCAGCAGCGTCGTGATCAGGATCACTGCTGGCCCGCACGTCCCGCGCCTCTGCGCGCCGATCGCGCTCCTCGGCCCGCTTGTCGCGCGCCAGGGCACGCTGGACGAGCAGCTGAACGTCCGCCTGGCTGGCGGCGAACCGCGCGTCGCGCCGATCCGCGGCAGCGTCACGCTCGTCGGCGGCACGGTCCCGCTCGTCGGCAGCGCTATCCCGTGCGGCGGCGGCACGGTCCCTCAGGTCGGCAGCGGTGGCGACCTCGTCCTGCACCACGTCGGGTCGCGGGTCGTCCGCAGTCATGCCGCTACGTCCTCTCTCGATGCTCATGAGCCGCCTTCGCGCGGGCTCAAGATCGACTTCTTGTGGGTACCCCGTCGTCCGGAGGTCACACCCCACGGCCGACCCAGCCGCATCCGGTTTCGGGCTGCGGCACTTGACAGGTTTTGATAATATTCGTTGCGGTTGAGCAAGCAGCCATGACGCACATCACGGCATGACAGGGCTGCCGGAGCTGGTGCGCGTCGCTCCTCACCGCGGGATGGTGTGTTGCTGTGACGATGATCGAAGACCGGGTACGTCCGCTGGCAGTGCCCAGGACCGAGACCGGCGTACTGCTGGACCAGCTGCGCGGTATCGAGGCCTGGACGTGTCGTCATCGGCCTTCGGAGCTCGACCTCGATGCTGCGACGACCAGAGAGGACCGGCTGGACCTGGCTCGGCGGCGAGACGTCGTCGAGCGGCAGCGGCAGGCCCTGCAGGACTGGACGGCCCAACAGCTGCGGATGTCTGGCGACGTCCACCGCACGGCCCCGCTCCGAGCGGTGATCGTCCACCGGAGCCCCTGGTTCAGGGCCAAGGTCGCCCTCGAGCTGCAACACGGCGGGGTTGCGGTGATCGCCCAGCTGGAGAACGGCGCGGAGGCGGTCGGTGTCGTGGTGGCTGAGCAGCCCGATGTGGTGCTGGTCGAGGACAAGCTTCCGATGATCAACGGGCTCGAGGTCACGAAGGCGGTGCGGGCCTATGCACCGAGAGCCGTCGTGGTGGCCCAGGTCACCAACGAGTGGGAGACCGCGCCCTTCCTCGAGGCCGGCGCGGCCACTGCTTACCCGCGACGGACGCCCCCGGCTGACATCGCCGCCGACCTGCGCGCGTACTTCCTCTCCCAGCCTTGATCGGAGAAGGCGGACAACCCTCAGGCTGTCGCGGGCTCAGGGAGGGGTCTGCGGGTTGGGCATCCTGGGGACATGCCTGCTGAGAGCAGCGGCGGTCCAACGGGTCGCGCCTGGCCGCAGCACTCCGTCCTGGTTCAGCGCCGCGGCGATCGTGTACTCCGACCAGCCCCGCGCCCGATGAGACTCCACGCGCTGGACCAGCTCGGGAAGCACCGCTGCCGCAGAGCGCCGGCGAGCCGTGCGAGAGCCGTCGGGCACCTCGATGCCTGAGCACGACACGACAACCCGGGCAAGGTCTGCTGCTGGCACTGCTGCGGACCACAGGAACCCCTGTCCCTGCTGGCACCCCAGCGCCCGAAGGGCAGCGAACTGCTCCACCGTCTCGACGCCCTCGCCGATGGACGTCGCACCGATGGCGCGGGCGAGGGCCACGACGCTGTTGCAGATCGCCTCGTCGTTGAGCGACAGGCCGATGCCGGACACGAACGCCCGGTCCAGCTTCAAGGCGCGGATGGGGTAGCGGCGCAGGTAGAGCAGGGAGCTGTAGCCGGTGCCGAAGTCGTCGATGGCGATCCGGGCACCGAGCTGAGCGAGGCCGTTCAGCGTCGCTGCTGCGGCCTCGACGTCGTGCATGAACACGGACTCGGTGACCTCGAGCAGCAGCCGCTCGGGTGCGAGGCCGCTCCGTTGCAGGGCGCCGCGGACCTGCCCCACGATGTCGGGTTGTATCAGCTGCAGCACCGAGAGGTTGACCGCGACGTCAAGGCCCTCAGCCGCCCCGTGGAAGGCGGCCGCGTCGCGGCACGCGCGCTCGATGACCCATTTCCCGAGCGGCACGATCAGGCCACTGGTCTCGGCGACGGGGATGAAGTGGCTCGGGGTGAGCAGCCCTCGTTGCGGGTGATCCCACCGCACGAGTGCCTCGACCGCGACGGGGTTCCCGCTGGTGAGGTCGATGACCGGCTGGTAGTGGAGCACCAGCTCCGATCGCTGCAGTGCCGCTCGGAGGTCGACCTCCGTCGTCATGAACTCGTCCAGCTCCTCGCGGAGCTCGGCGCTGAACACCCTCAGCCGCGCCCCGCCTTGGCGCTTGGCGTCGTACATGGCCGCGTCAGCCGCCATGAGCAGCTCATCCACCGACCCGGCCGCGTCACCTCCGCTGGCGGCCATACCGACGCTGACAGAGAGGTTGATGGACGTGTCTCCGAGGTCGAAGGGACCAGTGAGGACCTCGAACACCCTCGCCGGGAGGGCGGTCAGGTCCTCGTCGAGCGCAAGGTCGCGCCAGACGATGACGAACTCGTCCCCTGAGTAGCGGGCCAGCGTGTCTCCCTCCCGCATCACACTGGCAAGGCGCTGCGCCACCTGCACCAGCAGGATGTCGCCGGCGGCGTGACCGAGGCTGTCGTTCACGCGCTTGAAGTGGTCGAGGTCGAGGAAGGCCACCGCGACCCGTCGCCCACGGCGGTGGGCGTCGGCGCACCCCTGCTTGAGCCGGTCGCTGAGCAGCACCCGGTTGGGCAGCCCCGTCAGTGCGTCGTGCAGGCCCTGGTGCGCCAGTGCCACCTGCGCACGGTGCATGTCGGTCACGTCGACGTGGCTGATCACGGCGCCGCGGCCGTCGCCGATCTCGGTCGGGGTGATCCTGGCGCTGAACCAGCGGGCCTCTGCTGTCCCCTGCCGGGCGTACTCGAACTGGTGTCGCAGCGCCTCGCCGGCGAGGACGCTGCGCAGGCCGTCAGCAACAGCCTGGGCGTCGGCCGCAGACTCCAGCCCGGCTTCGACCAGCTGGTCGCAGTTGCGCAGGTAGCTGGTCCCGATGCCCCAGCTGCCCGAAACGCCTTCTGGGTCGGCGCTGAACTCCTGCCAGGCAGCGTTCATCGCGACGATGACGCCGTCGGGGCCGACCGCGCAGGTCGGTGCCTCCAGGGCGTCCAGCAGTCCGCGGGCGAGCTGGAGGTAGCTCCGGGCCTGCTCCTCGGACCGTTGTCGCTGCAGCGCGTGCAGCAAGGCTGTCGCCAGTCGCGGCCCGTCGTGCTCGCCCTTCACCAGGTAGTCCTGCGCTCCCTCGGCCAAGGCCCACAGCGCGAGCTGGCCGTCCTCTCTGCCGGTGAGGACCAGCAGGGCGGTCTGGGGGTACTCGGCTCGCACCGCGTGGACGACGGACAGCCCGTCGGCGTCGGGCAGGGACAGGTCCGCGAGCACGAGGTCGAAGGGCGAGGCGCGGAGTCGGTCGAGAGCGTCA
Organism: Frankiales bacterium; assembly: GCA_025464795.1. Taxonomy (GTDB): domain Bacteria; phylum Actinomycetota; class Actinomycetes; order Mycobacteriales; family SCTD01; genus RYN-111. Next base: position 17,784 of record JAODNB010000032.1, on the reverse strand, counting down.
TGGAGGTTGGCAGCGGTGTCGACGACGGCATGGGGGAGCTCGCCCTCGAGCAGCGCCAGGACGAGCTCGCTGTCAGCGGTGGAGTCCTCGATGACGAGCAGCCGCAGCTCGCTGTTGTGGCCCAGGGACTGGCTGGGCGCGCTGATCAGCGGGATCACTGCGGCAACCTGACGAGCCCGAGCCAGAAGTCGTCGATCGACTGGACCACGTGCACGAACTCGTCGATGTCGACGGGCTTGGTCAGGAAGCAGTTCGCTCCGAGGTCGTACGTCTTGGCCACGTCGGACTCTGCTGACGAGGTCGTGAGCACAGCGACGGGGATGCGTCGTAGGAGCTCGTCCTCGCGCATCCGGGCCAGCACCTCGTGTCCGGTCATCCGTGGCAGGTTGAGGTCCAGGATGACCATGTCCGGCCTGCGTTGCGCGCGGTCCCTGAGGCGGGCGATGGCGGCGGCCCCGTCGCGCGCGACCGTGACCTCGTTGGCGACCTTGGCTCCCTGCAGGGCCTCGAGCGTCAGCTCGATGTCGGCCAGGCTGTCCTCGACGAGCAGGATGTGCACCAGCTCCGGGTGGCCGTTCATGCCGTGCCCCGGCTCTTCGGCGGGGCCGGCAGGGTGATGCAGAAGCGGCAGCCTCCGAGCGGAGACGTCTCCACCCAGGCGCGACCGTCGGACCGTTCGGCCACCTGCTGCACGATCGCCAGACCGATGCCCGTTCCGGCGTACTCCTCCCGGACGTGGAGTCGCGAGAACATGCCGAAGACCCGCTCGCGGTACTCCTCCTCGATGCCGATGCCGTCGTCGTCGACGGAGAGCTGCACCACTCCGTCGATGACCTCCCCAGCAACCTTGACGTGGGAGGTGAGGTCCGGCCGGTGGAACTTGACCGCGTTGCTGATGAGGTTCTGCAGCACCGCGAAGACGGCGGCCTCGTCACACCAGACCGCCGGCAGGTCGCCGATCTCCACGTCGGCAGCATCCGCCGACGCGACCGCCCGTCGGGCGACGGCGTTCGTGTCGACCGCCTCGCTGCCAGGTTCTGAGCGCAGGAAGCGGGAGTACTCCAGCAGGTCGCCGATCAAGATCCGCATCCGTGCCGCACCGTCCACGACGTGGAAGACGTAGCGGCGCCCGCGCTCGTCCAGCACGTCGGCGTACCGCTTCTCCAGGAGCTGCACGAAGCCGGTCATCACGCGCAGAGGTTCGGCGAGGTCGTGCGAGGCGACGTAGGCGAACTGCTCGAGGTCGCGGTTGGAGCGTCGGAGTGCGACGTGCTGCTTCTCGAGAGTGCGGTGCGCCTCCTCCAGGGCGGCGCTGTGCTGAAGCCGTTCCGTCACGTCCTTGGCGATGGTGGCCAGGCCCGCGACCGCTCCTGAGGCGTCCCGCAGCGGTGACACGGTCAGGGAGATCGGGACCCTCGTCCCGTCAGGACGGAGGTGCCAGGTGTCGAAGTGCTCCACGCGCTCTCCGGACAGCGCGAGGGCATGGACGTTCCCGAGCTGCTCCGCCGTCTCCTCGGGCAGAAGCGTCTCGGTGTCCTTGCCGAGCATCTCGCGGGCGGGCCGCCCGTAGAGCCGTTCCGCACCGGCGTTCCAGCTCGTGATGCGGCCGTCGAGGTCCTCGCTGAAGATGGCATCGGCCGCGGCGGCGACGATCTGGGCCATCAGACCGGGGTCGGTGTGGACCTGTCGGCCTGGGAGGAGGTGGGCGGCGCTCTGCTGTGCGGGAAGGGTGCTCATTCGGGTGACCGTCGTCCTGTTGAACCGGGAAGTGGTCCCCTTTGCCTGTGAACGGGCAGAAGCTCACAGGTGACTGGTTCCTCGAGACCACACGAGTCGTTCGTTCGGACCGGGTCAGGGGCGGCGCCGGCAGCGGCGCGGGCGGATCATCGGTGTCGGCGCACGCCCTTGGTCGTGTGCCACCTCGACAAGCGGGCCGGCTCGAGGCCGTGCTGCGGGAGCCGACACTGCCCGGAACTGGAGTTCATGCCGACCGCTGACATTGCGTGCCCGGCAGCCGCAGGTCCTGACGGACAGGCAGCTCTGATGACTCATTGTGACACGCGGGGCCGGGCCACGGGCAGTATCCCGCGAGCCACACGTGCGACGGTGTCGTCGCAGCGGCCGATCTGGCGTCCGCGGACTTGTGCCTGCGGCCAATGTGAAGACGCGCCTCGCCTGGCGAGGATCGACGCAGGCACCTAGTCCAGGAGGCGTATGTCCCCGTCCGCACGCTTCAGGATCGTCCCGGCACTGCTCGTCCTGGCCCTGGCTGTCGGCTGCGGCTCGACAGCTCAGCAGGGAGGCACGGCCTCGGTGGGAACCGCCGGCGACGGGTTGGGCGGGACCTCGGCCGGGACACCCGCAGGCGGTACGCCCTCCTCGTCGGCGGACGGCTTGTCGGTGCCGGGCGGGACCACCGGGGGCTCCGGCGCCAGCGCGTCGAGCGGTCTCAGCGGCGGCGCCGGATCCACGACCGGCAGCACGGGCCTGTCCAGCAGCGGCGCGGGCGGCAGCTCCGGGGGCGGTTCGGGCGGCGGCTCGGGGAGCGCTGCGCAGTCGGGGGCATCGGGTGCCGGAGTCTCCGCCAGCGAGGTGCGGGTCGGGCTGATCCGGGACCGCAGCGCGGGGGCTCTCAACCAGGCCACCGGTGCGAGTGGGCTGACGAGCGGAGACTCCCGGGCGGATGAGCTGGCGGTCATCGACGACATCAACAAGCACGGGGGTGTCGCAGGTCGCAAGCTGGTGCCGGTGTACGCCGAGGTCGACTCCACCTCGAGCCAGACCACCGACCAGCAGTTCAGCGCCGTGTGCCAGACCTTCACGCGCGATCAGCGGGTCTTCGTCGCGACTGGGCCGGGCCCGGAGTCCTACGTCGCCTGCATGGAGAAGGCCGGGATCCCTGTCCTCGATGACGACCTCCCCGCCTTCGGCGCGGCGGCCTTCCGCAGGTACCCCGGTCTCATCGAGCAGGGGTACGCCAACATCGACCGGCTCGCGGCGTACCACGTAGGCCCACTGGTCGCCCAGAAGTACTTCACCCCGTGGAACACCACGACCGGACAGCCTGCCCCAACGGGCAAGGCGAAGGTCGGCCTGCTGACCTACAGCGATGACGTGTTCTCGAGTGCAGTGAAGCGCTACCTGGTCCCTGCGCTGCAGAAGCAGGGCTACGACCCCATCGTGATCCAGGTCGCGGAGAACAGCACCGCGAGCGACGTCTCCCGTCAGGCCGCTGCCGTGCAGTCTGCGGAGCTGACGTTTGCGAGCCGGGGCGTGACCCACGTGGTCATCTTCGAGGCGAAGGCGGCGCTCGCGGAGTTCTTCCTCGCCAGCGCGCAGTCGCAGAAGTACTACCCGCGCTACGCCTTCAACAGCGCGAACGGACCCCAGGCACTGCTGACCGCAGGCCTCATGACGGCGCAGCAGGCCACCGGATCGGTCGGGTACGGCTGGCTGCCGAACCTCGACCTGAACCCAGGTCTCAACCCGGACAACGGTCCCTACGCGAACTCCTTGCGGCGCAGGTGCGCAAAGGTCATGAAGGACCACGGCATCAAGTTCGACAGCTCCAACGCCCAGGGCATCGGTTACATCGCGTGCACCAGCCTCTACCTCGTGCAGGCCGCTCTGCAGAAGGCGACGACCGTCGTGACCGAGAGGGTCTTCCTGGAGGGGGTCGCCTCCCTCGGCTCGACCTTCCAACCCGCGGGCGGACTCGGCTCCGACGGCCAGTCGTTCCGTCCCGGCCGCAACGACCCGCAGGACAAGGCCTACTTCATGAGCTTCAGCACGTCGTGCGGCTGCTTCCGGTACACCGGAGCCCTTCAGACGATCCCGTGAGCGACAGGCATCTGTGTCCCTGACGGCGTGCATCGTTGGGGAGAGCGCGGGTAGCGCGGTGTCACCGCAACGTGAAGGAGAACCCGGTGACCACACCCTTGACCACACCCCCGACCGCTCCCTACGCCCCCTCTGACCCGCCCTCCACGACCGAGACCGCAGCCACCGAGGCGAAGCAGGTCGGCGCCACCGCGGCGCACGCGGCCGGCAACGTGGCGGGCACCGCTGCGCAAGCCGGTGGCGAGGTCGCGGGAGTGGCGAAAGACCAGGCAGCGCAGGTACTCGGCGAGAGCCTCGACCAGGCCAAGGACCTGGCGAGCAGCGCCGCCGAGGCGCTGCAGGAGCAGCTCCGCACCCAGGCTGACAAGGTCGGGGACCAGCTTCGCGCAGTGAGCACGCAGCTTCGTGAAGGCGACACCTCTGGCGTCGTCGGCCAGGTGATGACAGAGGCGGGCGACAAGCTGCGCGCTCTTGCCGACCATGTTCAGCGCAACGGCCCGGAGGGCGTGCTGACCGATCTGCGCAGCTACGCGCGGCGAAGCCCGGGCACCTTCCTGCTCAGCTCCGCGGCGGCGGGTCTTGTCGTCGGCCGTCTCGTGAAGAACCTGAACGCCGGGAGCAGCTCTTCCGGCACCGTCGCGACGCCACCCCCGGCGCCCGCGCCGCAGGTGCCGCCGCCCTTCGCGGTCGCCGACCCCTACCCGCCCACGACCGTCCTCGGTCCGGCAGTCCCGGGCGGCATCCAGTGACCCGGCCGGCAACGCCCTATCCCACAGGGGCATCCCAGCCGCCTGTCGGGGACACGTCGGTGGGCCAGCTGATCGGTGAGCTGGCCAGCGACCTGTCAACCCTGCTGCGTCAAGAGATCGAGCTCGCCAAGACGGAGCTGAAGGTCGAGGTCTCCAAGGCCGGGAAGGGCGCCGGGCTGGTCGGCGGCGCCGGTTACGCCGGGCTCATGGTCGGGGTCTTCGCCTCCCTCACCCTCATGTTCGTTCTCGACCTCGGAATGCCCACCTGGGTCGCTGCGCTGCTCGTGACGATCGCCTGGGCCATCGCGGGCTACGTCCTGTTCACCCGCGGACGCCAGCAGATGAAGTCCGTGCACCCCACCCCCACCCAGACAGTCGAGAGCATCAAGGAGACGTTCTGATGACGCAGAAGGACCCCGCCCAGATCCGCGCCGAGATCGACCGCACCCGCGCGGAGCTCCAGTACGACGCCGAGCGCCTCACCGAGAAGGTCACACCGTCGAAGGTCGTCGAGCGCAAGGTCGACGGCGTGCGGGAAGCCGTCATGGGCGCCAAGGAGAAGGTGCTCGGGGCTGCGCACGACGGGGCAAGCAGCGTCGGCGGGGCCGCGAGCAGCGGCACGTCCGCAGTGGGGGCCGGTATCAGCACCGGCACCGCCGCGGTGGGCTCCGGGATCAGCACTCTCACGGACACCGCCGCCGGCGCCCCAGCGGCCGCCAAGCAGAAGGCGGCGGGAAGCCCGCTCGTCGCAGCCGCCGTCGCCTTCGGTGCGGGCTACCTGCTGTCGGCACTGCTCCCGTCCTCGTCCAAGGAGCAGCAGCTCGCCGGTCAGGTGAAGGACGTGGCCCTGCAGGCCCAGGAGCCGGTCAAGGAGTCCCTGACGACTGCAGCGGCAGAGGTGAAGGACGAGCTGGCGCCGCAGGCCGCCGCGGCCGTAGCGGCTGTGAAGGAGGCAGGCACCTCCGCCGCGGAGACGGTGAAGGACACGGCCACCACGAAGGCCGACGACGTCAAGCAGACGGCTGCGTCCGCGGCCGGTGAGGTCTCCGACCAGGCCGCCGGCAGCGCAGCCTCGGTGAAGGAGACCGCCACGTCGTCGGACCCCTACCCGGCCGGCCCCGCCCCCACGCGCACGGCCGCTCCGCTGGGATCTCCCGGTGGTCCGCTCCTGTAGCCCGCCACAGCACGGCACACTGGCCGCGCCGACGACGTCCAGTCGTTGAGCGCGGTCAGTGCTGTTGCGGGGACCGTCGCCCACCGGGCTAGACGGTCAGCGGCTGCCTGCTTCAGGGCCCAGGACACCGACGACCTGGTCGAGGGGAGCGCCGATGGCGATGCCCTCATCGCTGATCGTCATGCGGCGCACCTGGTGGTCATGCGGCCCACCGCGCATCTTGAGCACCGTGATCGCTCGCTGCACCAGGCCTGGTGCCTCGACGAAGCGCATCGCGATCAAGGTGTCTGCGAGGGTCGCGACGTGACCCTCGGGCAGGGAGATGGCGCCGCTGAAGCTGCGGGTGGAGGCGGTCAGCAGGGTGGTGAGGTCGTTCGCCTTGGCGTAGGAGGTCAGGCTGACCAGGAACTCCCGGTACGCCTCGGCGCTGCCTGCGCGCTCCAGGGCCGTCACGCTGTCGACCATCAGCCGGTGCGGGTGGAAGTCGTCGACCAGCTGCTTGATCTCGAGCAGGTGGTCCTCGAGCGACGCCTCCTCGGGGTAGACCGAGACGACCTTCAGGGTTCCGGCTTCCCGAAGCTGCTCGAAGCTGCGCGCGGCCCCCACGGCGTTCCGGGACATCTGCTCGGGCGATTCCTCGTAGCCGAGCAGCAGGGCTCGGTCCCCCCTTTCGGCAGCCGCCGCGAGGAACTCCAGTCCCATGAGGGTCTTGCCGGCGCCGGTCGGACCGGCGAGCAGGGTGATGGAGTCCTGGGGAAAGCCTCCGCCACACATGGTGTCGAGGTCGGGAATCCCTGAGCTCACCCGGGCCTTCGAACGCCCAGCGGCCATGGCGGACGTCGACACCGGGAGGACGACGACGCCTTCGCCCGCCCGCACCGTGAAGCCGTAGTCACCCTTGCGGTGCATGGCCCCCCGCATCTTGAGCACCTCAAGGGTCCGTCGCCGGCCCTTGCCCTCACGGGTGTTGCGCAGCAGCACGACGTTGTCTGCGACGAACTCCTCGATCCCGTACCGCGAGAGCGAGCCGGCAGGGTCGGATGCGGTCTCCACCGTGAGGACGATCGTCAGGCCCGATCCGCGCAGCTCGCCGATGAGGCGCCGCAGCTGCTGCCTGGCCTCCCCTTCGTCACCGGACAGCGCGAGCACGCTGCTGAGGCTGTCGATCACCACCCGCTGCGCAGCCGTACGGTCGACCGCATGGCCGATCTGGGCCGCGAGGACCGAGAAGCTGTAGGGCTCGGTCACCCCATCGGGCCGGCTGAGGGGGGAGGCGTCGACGAACTCCCAGTCGCCAGCCGCCTCCCAGGCGGCGATGTCCCAGCCGAAGGTGGACAGGTTCGCGCGCAGGTCAGTGGCGGGCTCCTCGAGCGAGACGAAGACAGCCGGTTGGCCGCGACGCACTCCCTCGGCGAGGAAGTGCCCGGCGAACACCGTCTTGACGCTGCCCGCCTGTCCCGCCAGGACTGTCGCGCGTCCGAGAGGAAGCCCACCCATGGTCACGTGGTCGAAGCCGGGGATGCCGGTCTCGAGCTTCGAGACGCCTCGGCTGAAAGCGGCGTTGTTCGCGGCGACCGCCCCCGCGTCCGCGTCCCGAGCTGCCCGCACGGACTGCGACGGGTGCTCGCTCACGCGGAGTCCTCGCTCGAGCATCTGCACAGGCGCGCCCAGTAGGTCTTGCCGCCACCTTCGTGCTGGACCCGTCCCGAGGCACAGGAGAGCTCGGCGACGATGGACAGCCCCCGACCTCCGTCTCGTTCATGGGTGCGCTCCTCTCGGCGCCCGAGGTCCAGGTCGTGCACCATCACGACGACCGCCTCGTCGGTGAGGGCGACACCGACCTGCAGCGCCGTGCGGGCATGCACCACCGCGTTCGTGACGAGCTCACTGGTCACCAGCCGTACGTCGTCGGCGACGCCGTCCTCGAGGTCGGCCGTCTGCTCGAGGACGAAACGCCGCGCGACACCCACGCTCCGGAGATCAGCCTCGAGAGCCAGCGGCTCGACGTCGGGCAGGGCACGCTCTGACGGCAGGGCATCCGTCAGCGCGTCATGCCAGGTCATGCATGGCTTCTGTCTCCTGGGCGGCGGGTGGCAGCATCAAGCGTTGCACCTGATGTGCCCGTTCTGCGCGGGGTTCACTCACCCTTCTGCCTACTCCGCGCCGGTCGTGGCATGAGGCACATCGGGGTTACTTGACCGCATACCGGGCAAATGGCGGCCATTGCATGTGCGTACATGCACATCGCTGAGCCCTAGGAGAAGACATGACCTACCCCACGACGGGCAACGACGCCCGTACCTCCACCTCCACCCCGCTCCCGACGGGGATGAACCCCTCGGAGCAGCGGCCCCGCGTTGCTCGTCGTCTGTCGACCGAGACGAAGTCCGCCTTCAAGACCACCGAGCTGCTCGCCTACCTCGGCACGGTCGTCGCCATCCTCATCGCTGCTCAGACCATCGGCGACGACTCCACCGCCGGCAAGGGCGGCGACTACTTCCGGGCCGACACCGCCTTCCTCTACATCACCATCGTGACGGTGGGCTACCTGATCAGCCGCGGTCTCGCGAAGTCGGGCAGCCGCGACTTCTACAACGACGACCAGCACTAGCACCGAGCAGTCGAGGCCCCTGACTCCCGTGGTCGGGGGCCTCGTCATGTCCGCGGTTGCCCAGGCGCATGGATCCCCCCGATCCGACGTGTAGGACGCGCAACACGGGGCACACAGGCACAACGGGTTCTGCTGCGGACGCTGGGGAGTGGAGGCTGCCGGCCCGGTCTCGATGCGGTAGGCACCGTCTCTTCAGGGAGGCGGTGCCTACCTGCGTGTGCTGCCGAGGAACGCCAGGTGTCGGTCAGCTCGGCTGGTGGGCGGAGCCCACCGATCCCGACGCCCGTGCGGGTGGATAGGGATCCACCAGCGGGGCCAGTCGACGGAGCAGGTCTGCGGCGACGGCTGAGCGCTGATCGGCAGTCCGAAGCAGCTCATAGGCAGCGGCACGGTCGCTGTCGCTGACTGCCTCCGCGCCGTCGAGGTTGTCGAGCGCGTCGTCCCGGAGCGCATCAGCTACTGCGGTCGGCAGGTCGCAGCACAACCAGCCGGCCGTCACGCGGCCACCTGATCGACCAGGCTCAGCCGCACCGACTCGAAGAAGGCGAGGTTCACGCGGGCCCGCCACCACGCGCCCTTGACGATCCGCGGGCCCCAGGCGGGCAGCTCGGCGACCAGGGGGATGACTGCCTTCTCGACCCAGTCCTTGCCGTGCACCGGGTCGACGTCGGCGTGCTCGGCGTAGAAGGGGTAGGCATCCTTTGGGGCGCCGATGCGGTCGAAGGCCTTCAGCACCATGCGGCATCGAGGACCGGCCTGAAGCTCGGTCAGTCCCAGAGCACCGAGCAGCTCCGGTTGCAGCCACCGGTTGGTGGCGAGGAGGCCGTTGAGGGCAGCTCGTTCGAGGGCCTCCACCGGCATCTGGTCACGCGGCACGAAGGGCAGGTCGAGAGCTGCGACGACGCGCTGGTGCAGGACGGTGTGCACGCCCTCCGGGTCGCCCGTACCCATCTCGTCCCAGTAGTTCTTGCCGAGCTCCAGCTTGGCGCTTCCGGTCAGGCCGACCTGGCACATCGCGACGAGGTCGTCGAAGCCGCCGTCCGGTCCGCCTTCCAGGGCGAGGAACTCCAGCACCTGCTGGGGTGACGCGGCGTCGGCCAACCAGCGGTAGGCAGCAGGGAGCCGGTCGTCCACCGCGATGCCGCGCAGCCACTGCACTGCCCCCTCGACCGACTTTGCGTCGGCCTCGGGCACGACAGTCGCCCACTGGTCATCGAGCTCGCGGAGCCACTCCTGCTCCAGCCTCGACTTCAGCTCCGCGACCGAAGGGTGGCCCTGGAAGCGTGCGCGGTCACCGAGGCTCGGCAGGGGTGCGGTGTGCAGGTCGTAGATCGCGAGCAGCGTCAGGAACCGATCGCGCCGGTCCTGCGGCTCGGCGTGGACCAGCGGTGCCAGATCGCCGTTCTGCAGGGCGCTCTCGAGCATGAGGTGAGCTGAGGGCCGGGACGGGATCGAGGTCACCGCGGTGTTCTCCTGACGACGTTGTGAGGTGACCCGTTTCTTTCCCCGCCGCAGACGCTCTCTAACGGGTGCTGATCATCCGCCGTGCCGGTCGATCTGCTCCTGGAGTGCCTGGTTGCGATCCTCGAGGTCCAGGACCTTGGCGATGCCGGCGAGGTTGACGCCCTGCGCTTGCAGGTCCGTGATCCGGCGCAGGCGGGTGAGGTCGTCAGCGGAGTAGCGGCGGGTGCCCCCCTGGGTACGAGCAGGATCGAGCAGGCCCCGGGACTCGTACAACCGCAAGGACTGCTGGTCGAGGCCGGAGAGGTCTGCGGCCACAGAGATCGCGTAGACGCCCTGAGCTGGGTCGATGTTCGACACAGGTCCTCACCACCCAGTTGCAGAGAAGTGTGAAAGATGGTACAAGAAATCTGCGGCGATCAACACAGATCGCCTCCACTTCTCTAGGAGGTAGACCGATGCTCCTTCGCACTGATCCCTTCCGGGACCTGGACCGCCTCACGCAGCACCTCATGCAGTCGGCGGGCACCACGGCACGACCGGCGACCATGCCCCTCGACGCCTGGCGCGAGGGTGACGAGTTCTTCGTCGAGCTCGACCTCCCAGGGGTCGAGCCTGCCAGCATCGACGTCGACGTCGAGCGCAACGTCCTGACCGTCAGGGCGGAGCGGCCGCTGCGTGCGCAGGACGCCGACCTCATCACGGCGGAGCGCCCGCGCGGCGTCTTCAGCCGTCAGCTGTTCCTGGGCGACGCCCTGGACACCGAACGGGTGGCCGCCAGGTACGACGCGGGCGTGCTGACGCTCCGCATCCCCGTGGCCGACCGGGCTAAGCCCCGCAAGGTCCAGGTGGAACGGGTCTCCACGGGCCCCCAGGAGGTCTCCACGGGCCCCCAGGAGATCGACGCCTGATCGCTGAGGCACCGGCCGCGGGTCCGAGGCCGCGGCCGGTGCCTTCCGCTCTCACGCGGGTTCAGGTGCCAGGTCCTGTGCGGCCTCCTCGGGCCCGAGGAGCAGCAGGTGCGGGAACTGCGTGCGGAGGACCGCAGCGACCGCCGGACAGGCGTTGGCGATGAGGATCTGGTTGTCCTTGCGCTGCATGCGCAGCAAGGCAGAGCGGATCGCGGCGACGAGGGGCGGCTCGATGGTCGCGAGCTGTCGAAGGTCGAGCACGGTGAGGCGGTGCGTCACGATCGCGTCGAGCAGCTCGCTGCGCAGCCCGAAGGGGTCCGTGCCCTCGAGGCCCGCAACCGGGGTGAGGACGGCAACCTGAGAGCTGCTTCGGACCTGCATGTGCTCTTCCGCCCCTTCGTGTGGTGCCGCGCCGCCCTCCCGCCTTCCCCGTTTCGGGCGCCCCTACTCTCTGCCCATGGCCCCCGAGTCCCCGCAGCGCGCGCTCGACGCCCTGGGCTCGGCGGCAGGGCTCGCGGCCCCCCATGAGCTCGCAGCGCTGTTCGACGCGTGCGCGCGGGACCTCGGCGCCCTCAGCGGCCTCGTGTACGTGGTCGACCTCCAGCAACGGCAGCTCCAGCCGCTGATCGCTCCAGGTGCACCTGACCTCCCGGTCCTCGCCGTCGACGGGACGCTCGCAGGCCGGGCCTACCAGACCGTGTCGGTCCAGGTGCACGAGGAGGAGGGGGAGACGCGGCTGTGGCTCCCCTTGGGGTTCGGCTCGCACCGGCTCGGCGTGCTCAGCGCTGTCGTGCCCGGCACCCGCTCTGCCGAGCTGGAGAGCGCGCTGGGCCGGCTGGCGGAGGCGGCGGGGGTCCTCGTCCAGGAGAAGAGCGTCTACGGCGACACGATCGTGCGGCTCCGGCGAAGCCACCACCTCGGCATCGCGGCGGAGCTGCACTTCTCCGTGCTGCCGCCGCTGAGCTACGCGAGCACGAAGGTGACCGTGTCAGCGGCCCTCGAGCCCTGCTACGAGGTGGCGGGCGACGTCATCGACTACTCGATCGACCCGGGACGGACTCAGGTAGCCATCTTCGACGGCATGGGCCACGGCCTGCACAGCGCCCAGTGCGCTGTGTTCACCGTCGCCGCTTACCGAAGTGCCCGTCGGTCGGGCCTGAGCCTGGTCGACGTCCTCCGCAGAGTGGACCAGGACCTGGTCGTGGGACTTGGCGGCGAGCTGTTCAGCACGGCGGTCATGGCGGACCTGAACACCGACAGCGGCCAGCTGACCTGGGTCAACGCGGGGCACCCCTGCCCGGTCCTGCTGCGCGGTGGGAAGGTCATCAAGACCCTGGAGACCAGTCCCAGACCTCCGCTCGGACTGGGGCACCTGCTCGAGAACGACCCCGTGGACATCGGCCACGAGCAGCTCGAGCCGGGGGACATGGTGCTGCTCTACACCGACGGCGTGGTGGAAGCACGATCACCCGACGGGGAGTTCTTCGGGATCGACCGCTTGAGTGACCTGGTGAGCACGCAGCTCGCGGGCGGCCTGGACGCCCCTGAGACGATGCGCCGGGTGGTGCGCGAGCTGCTCCAGCACCACGACGGCCAGCTCACTGATGATGCGACGCTGCTGATGCTGGAGTGGCGACGCCCCGACGCACCCTGAGCTTCCCAGGAACGCCGAGGACCCGACAGCGGGGGGAGCTGTCGGGTCCTGGGACGGGGGGGTCTACCGGAGGGCGTGGTCCCGGTGACCGACCTGGCGCCACACGAGCAGCGCGATGATGGCACCGATGACGCTGCCGATGATCCCGGACGGCTGCAGAGCGCCCTGGCTGCCGTCCTTGTGGAACAGCAGGTAGCCCAGGAAGCCACCGATGAAGCTACCGACGAGGCCGAGCACGATGGTCGGGATGATGCCCATCGAGTCGTTGCCCGGAACGATGGCGCGGGCCAGGAAACCGGCTACCAGGCCGAGGAGGAGCATGAGGAGGATGAAGCCGATCATCGGGGTCTCCAAGGTGTGAGGGGTGGTACGTGGAGACGAGATCCCCCTGCAGATGGCCTGCGAAACAAGCAATCTCGTCCCCTCAGGCCCCGAGCTCGACCCGGTCGAGAAGCCGGTGCAGGGCTGCGCTGACCTCCGTCGGCCGGGTCTGGTTCAGCACATGACCCACCCCGGGCAGCACGACGAGCTCCGCGTTCTCGCCGAGAGCTGAGGCCATCGCGACGCTGTGCTCGGGTCGCGTCAACCGGTCCGCGCTTCCCGTCACCACCTGCACGGGCAGGTGCCGGATCGCCGCGAGGCCCTCGCGTGCTTCGTGCCGCAGCAAGGATCCCTGCAGGCTTGCGATCGTGCTGAGGGGAGGCTCCTCCAGCAGCGACTGGGTCATCGTCAGGACGGCAGGGTCGACGTCGGCTGTGCCGAACAGGAGCTTCCGGGTGACCCAGCGCATGGTGTGGGTGCGCCGCGGTCTCGCCTGCTCGAGAGCAGGAGCAACCAGGCGCAGCCCCAGAAGGCCCGGAGCCAGCAGGCCCCGTCGACTGACGCGACGGAACAGGTTCTCCCAGGGATGCCCTTCGATGCAGTGCCCGGCACCGGTGGCCAGCAGGGCAACCCCCCGCACCCGACTGGTGAACAGCTCCGGGCAGCGCTCCGCCAGCGCCAGGATCGTCATGCCGCCCATGGAGTGGCCGACAAGCACGATGTCACCTTCCGGCACGAGCTGCGCGATGACGTCGGCCGCATCCCAGGCCAGCCGTTCGATCTCGACCGCGTTCCCCGAGCGGGCGGACCGCCCGTGCTGGCGGTGGTCGTACCGGACGGTGCGGGCGCGTCGCGAGACGTCGCTCCACTGCATGTCGAACTCTGAGGAGCGAGCCAGGAAGCCGTGCAGGAAGACCACTGTGGTGGCTGCGTCGCTCTGCCCGCCCACTTCGGCGTGCAGCACGGCGCCGTCAGAGGCCGTCACGCAGGTGCTGCCGCTCGGCGGTTCGGGAAGCTGTTCGGGTCGGGTGCGATGGGCCCAGCGGACCTGGTTGAGCACGCCGAGCGTCACCAGGCCAGCGACGACGGGAGCGCCCTTGCGGGAGCTCGTCATCGCGTGGGCGCCGCTGTCGGGAAGATCGGTGCACCGGGGAACTTGCGGTTGATCTCCTGCACCTGCTTGAGCGTCTGCTGAGCGACGACGAGCAGCTGCCGCTGAACCGCGAGCGAGGCTCGCAGCTGCTGGAGCGAGGAGACCGCGACGGCGAGAGCTCTCTGCCCGGTGGCGAGGGTCTGCTGAGCGACTGCTAACGCCGAGCGAGCAAGGCTGACTCCCGCCTGCACACCCTTGACGACGGTCTCGATCTGGCCCTTCAGGTCGCTGATCGGGCCGAGGGCAGCAAGCACCTCGCGCACCGTGTCGAGCGCCTGCTGGGTCTGCGCGCGGATGGCTCCGGTGTCCTGCTTGGCCGCCGCAGCGACGCTCAGCCCTTGCTGCTGGATCTCCAGCGACTGCTCTGTCAGGCGGAGCTGTGCCGTCGCCTCGGCAAGCGTCTTGCGGCCGGTGTCGAGAGTCCCGAAGATCCCTCGGCGGGACACGTTCAAGTCGTCCCGTACGTGCCCGATGTCGTTGCGGGCGCCGCGCGCCGGCCCGAACACCAGCACGCAGGTGCCGGCCAGCAGCACTGCCCCGATCAGAAGGAGCAACCCGAACTGCCTTCGGGTCAGCACGGGGATGGGTTCTTGCGCGTCGGGGGCCATGCCTGGGGTGATGCCCGTCAGGACCCCGCTCACGCGAGGGGTGAGCACGCTCACAGATGCGGCGGCTGACCTCGTTTCGTCGACCTGGGGACGGGCACCGTGGGCACACGCAGTTCCCGACACCTGGAGTAGCCATGGACGCCCTCGCCCTCGTCGTCACCCCCGCGCGCTCATGACCGAGCTCGGCTACTTCCTGTCCGCGGAGGAGATCAGCCCGAGGCACCTGGTCTCGACGGCGCAGCTCGCCGAGAAGGCGGGCTTCGAGCGCGTCTGGGTGAGCGACCACTACCACCCGTGGACCCAGGCGCAGGGCGAGAGCGCCTTCGTGTGGGCGGTGCTCGGGGCGATCGCAGCGACCACCGAGCTGAAGATGACGACCGCGGTGACGTGCCCCACCTTTCGCATCCACCCAGCTGTGATCGCTCAGGCGACGGCGACGACCGCCGCGCTCGCTCCCGGCCGCTTCACCTTCGGTGTGGGTTCTGGTGAAGCCCTCAACGAGCACGTCCTGGGGGACGCGTGGCCGCCTGTGAGCCTGCGGCTCGAGCGACTGCGTGAAGCGGTGGCGCTGATCCGGGAGCTGTGGAAGGGCGACGTGGTCACGCACGTCGGGGAGCACTACACCGTGCACGACGCCCGGATCTTCAGCCTCCCCGACACCCCGCCCGAGATCCTCGTCTCCGGCTTCGGCCCTCGGGCGACCGAGCTCGCGGCCGAGATCGGTGACGGCTGGATCACCGTGACGCCCGACAAGGAGGGCATGCAGACCTACCGCAAGGCCGGCGGAACGGGACGCACCCAGGCGGGCGTGAAGATCTGTTGGGCCGCGGACGAGGACGAGGCAGCGAAGACAGCGCACCGGCTGTGGGGGCACATGGCCGCGGGAGGACAGACCTCTCAGGACATCCCGATGTGGCTGGGCTTCGAGGCGATCGGGGAGCTGACGTCTCCGGACGACATGAAGGAGCTGGTCCCCTGCGGGCCAGACCCGGAGCGCGCGGCAGAGGCGATTCGGGAGTACCTCGAGGTGGGCTTCGACGAGGTCTACGTGGCGCAGATGGGTCCGGACCAGGAGGGCGGCATCCGCTTCCTCCAGGACGAGGTCTTTCCGCTGCTCTGAGCGGTTCAACCAGCTGACCCCGGGCACAGCGCTTCCCATGCGAGCACTCACTTGGCAGGGCCGGCGCAACGTCCAGGTCACCGATGTCCCGGACCCTCAGATCCAGGAACCCACCGACGCGATCATCAAGGTCACGTCCACCGCCATCTGCGGGTCCGACCTCCACCTCTACGAGGTGCTCGGCGCCTTCCTGAACCAGGGCGACGTCCTCGGTCACGAGCCCATGGGGATCGTGGAGGAGGTGGGTGCAGACGTCACCCACATCAAGGTCGGTGATCGCGTCGTGGTCCCGTTCAACATCAGCTGCGGCTCGTGCTGGATGTGCTCCCGGCAGCTGTACGCCCAGTGCGAGACGACGCAGAACACCAAGACCGGCAAGGGCGCCTCGCTGTTCGGGTTCAGCAGCCTCTACGGATCGGTGCCGGGCGGTCAGGCCGAGTACCTCCGCGTGCCTCAGGCGCACTTCGGCCCGGTGAAGGTGCCCGACGAGTTCAGCGACGAGCGCTTCCTCTACCTCTCCGACGTGATCCCCACCGCGTGGCAGGGAGTGGCCTACGCGGACACCCCGAAGGGCGGGACCCTCGCCATCCTCGGTCTCGGCCCGATCGGCATGATGGCCGCCAAGATCGCCCTGCACCAAGGCGTCGACCGGGTCATCGGCGTCGACCTCGTGCCTGAGCGGGTCGCGAGGGCGAAGGCCGTGGGCTGCGAGGTCGTCGACGTCAACGACGTCGATGACGTCACTGCGGCCCTCATCGAGCTGACGGATGGCCGGGGTCCGGATGCGGTCCTCGAGGCGGTCGGCATGGAGGCGCACGGCAGCCCGTGGGGCAAGCTGGCCCACGCCGCGGTGGCTCTGCTCCCGGACGTCCTCGCCCGACCCGTGACGGACAAGCTGGCCATCGACCGGATGAACGCGCTGCACACGGCGGTGAAGGCAGTTCGTCGTGGTGGCACGGTCTCGGTCAGCGGCGTGTACGGCGGCGAGATCGACCCGATGCCGATGATGGAAATGTTCGACCGCGGCATCCAGATGCGCATGGGGCAGTGCCACGTGCGGCGCTGGATCGACGAGATCCTCCCTGTCGTGACTGCCGACGGGGACCCGCTCGGGCTCGAGGACTTCGCGACCCACCGGGTGCCGCTCGAGCAGGCTCCCGAGGCCTACGAGATGTTCCAGAAGAAGCAAGACGGCTGCTTCAAGGTCGTTCTCACGCCGTGAGCCGGAACGTCTGGGTCGTCGGCGCCTCCAGCGGCATCGGTCGAGCGACGGCCCAACAGCTGGCCCGGCGGGGCGACAGGCTCGTGCTGTCGTCGCGCGGCAAGCAGGCCTTGGACGACACCGCTGCGGAGTGCCGTGAGCTCGGCGCGGCCGAGGTCGTGGTCGCGCCCGTCGATGTGGGCGACCAAGCCGGAGTCGACGACATCGTGCGCAGCAACGCGCCCTTCGACGCGGTCGTGGTGACGAGCGGCGTCGTTGCCTACGGTCGCTTCGAGCAGGTGCCTGCTGAGGTCTTCGACAAGGTGGTCACGACGAACCTCATCGGGGTCGCCAACGTGGCCCGCGCCGTCCTGCCGCGAATGCGGGAGCGCAAGAGCGGCTCGCTCGTCCTCATCGGCTCCGTGCTCGGCAACATCGCGGCCCCGAGCATGACGCCGTACATCGTCACCAAGTGGGCCGTGCGGGCTCTGGGCAGACAGCTCGCGGTGGAGAACCGAGACCTGCCCGACGTCCACGTGACCGTCGTCAGCCCTGGCGGTGTCGACACCCCGATCTACCAGCAGGCGGCGAACTACCAGGGACGGGCCGGACGGCCACCCGCGCCGGTGGACTCCGCGAACAAGGTCGCATCGGCGATCGTCCGCTCCTTGGACAGGCCTCGCGACCGCATCAGCGTGGGCGTGCTGAACCCCGTGATGCGACTGGGCTTCTCGGCTCTGCCTCGGGTCTTCGATGCCATCGTCGGCCCGCTGTTCGCTGTCCTTGCGAGCAAGCCTGGGACCGTCGCTCCCACGACCGGCAACGTGCTCGAACCGGTGGACGACCTCGAGGCGGTCGACGCCGGCGAAGGACAAGGGCTGCGAGACCTCGCGGCACGACTGAGAGGCAAGTGATGGCGCTCAACAGCAGGCACTTCGACGGCGTGACCGCGGAGGACGTGTTCGCCGTGCTCTCCGACGG
>JAODNB010000031.1 GCA_025464795.1 Frankiales bacterium | reverse complement strand
TTGTGTGCGGCGGGACCTCGGCGCGAAGGCGGCTGCGTGACCGAGCCGCGGGGCAGCGAGGTCGGGCGACTCGTCCGGCTCGGCTTCCAGGACACCCAGCAGGCAGCTTCGAGCCTGCGGGACGCGCGGCTGTGGGACCAGGGCGAGCCCGTCGACGCGGGGGCCGCAGTCGTCGTGATGGCCCTCGCCGAGACCGCTGATCCGGACCTCGCCGCCGCGACGCTGGCACGCGTCCTGGCAGCGGTACGACATCCCGAGGAGCTGCTCCAGCGGCTGCGGGAGGGTGACGGGCTGCGACGTCGGTTGCTCAGCGTCCTCGGGACCAGCGCCGCGCTCGGCGACCACCTCGTGGAGAACCCGGAGGACTGGTACGTCCTGTGCGACGACGACGTGACCAGCGTCCGACCGTCGTTGCTCGGCCTGCAGTGGCAGCTGCTCGACGCCGTCGGGGCGCCGCCCGGCAGCCCGCTGCCGTGGGGCAGCGGTGGCGCCGTGGCCCGCGGGTCGGGGCCGGACGTCATCGCCTCGCTACGGCTCGGCTACCGCCGGTGCCTGCTCGCCCTCGCCGCGCGTGACCTGTCCGGGACGATGCTCGTCGAGGACGTCGCCGCGGAGCTGGCAGACCTCGCCAGCGCCACCGTCTCCGCCGGGCTCGCCGTCGCCCTCGCTTCGCTGCCGGCCGACCTGCCGCCGTTCCGGCTCGCGGTGGTCGGGATGGGCAAGTGCGGAGGTCGCGAGCTCAACTACGTCAGCGACGTCGATGTCGTGTTCGTCGCGGAGCCGGGAGCCGGTGCCGACGAGCAGGCTGCCCTGCAGGCGGCGACGGGTGTGGCGAGCAAGATGATGCAGGTCTGCGCCGAGGTCGCCTGGCCGGTCGACGCCGGGTTGCGTCCGGAGGGCAAGGCCGGCCCCCTGGTGCGCACGCTCGCGAGCCACCTCGCCTACTACTCCCGGTGGGCGAAGACGTGGGAGTTCCAGGCCCTGCTGAAGGCCCGACCGATCGCCGGCGACCTCGCGCTCGGGCAGGACTACGTCGACTCACTGGCACCGCTCGTGTGGTCAGCGGGCGAGCGACCGGGCTTCGTCGAAGACGTGCAGGCCATGCGCCGACGCGTGGAGTCGACCCTGCGGGCAGACACCGCCTCGCGGGAGGTCAAGCTCGGACCGGGGGGACTGCGCGACGTCGAGTTCTCCGTACAGCTCCTGCAGCTGGTGCACGGGCGCACGGACGACACCGTCCGGTCGGGGACGACGCTGGTCGCCCTGGAGCAGCTGGCCGACGGCGGGTACGTCGGCCGGGAGGACGCGCGGCACCTGTCCGAGGCCTACCGCTGGCTGCGGACGGTCGAGCACCGGTTGCAGCTGCACCGCCTACGGCGCACCCACCTGCTGCCTCCCGACGACGACGAGGTCGCCATGAAGCGGCTCGCGAAGTCCGTCGGCTACAAGGGCGACGTGCTGCCGATGTTCCGCCGGGAGCGGTACGGGCACTTCCAGGAGGTCCGGCGGCTGCACGAGAAGCTCTTCTACCGGCCGCTTCTGGCTGCCGTCGCCAGGCTGCCCGCCTCGGACGCCCGGCTCACACCTCAGGCGGCCCGCGAGCGCCTGGTTGCCCTCGGTTTCGACGACGCCGGCACTGCGCTGCGGCACCTCGAGGCGCTCACCGAAGGGGTCTCCCGCAGGGCTGCGATCCAGCAGACCCTCCTGCCCGCGATGCTCGGCTGGTTCGCGGATGCGGCCGACCCCGACCGCGGCCTGCTGTCCTTCCGGCAGGTCTCCGACGCACTGGGCACGACGCCCTGGTACCTGCGCTTGCTGAGGGACGAGGGGCAGGCCGCTGAGCGGCTGGCCCGGCTGCTGTCGTCGTCGCGCTACGTCGCCGACCTGTTCGTCCGGGCACCGGACGCAGTGCGGCTGCTGGCAAGCGACGAGGACCTCAAGCCGCGTTCCCGGGAGAGCCTCGAGCAGGCCTTCCTCGCGGTGGCTCGACGCCGCGACGACTGGGAGGCGACCGCCGTCTCGTTGCGCAGCCTGCGGAGGCACGAGCTGCTGCGGATCGCCTGCGCAGACCTGCTCGGTCTGGCGCCGGCCGTCGGGCAGTCGCTGTCGGCGGTGTCGGCAGCCACCATCGCCGGTGCCCTCGAGGTGGCCACCCGCAAGATCGAGGCCGAACGCCGGACGGAGCTGCCCGTCCGGCTCGCCGTGATCGCGATGGGTCGGTTGGGCGGGTCGGAGCAGGGATACGGCAGCGACGCCGATGTGCTCTTCGTGCACGAGCCGCGCGCGGGCACGTCCGAGTCCGAAGCGGCCGCCGTCGCCCATGACCTCGCGAACGAGCTGCGCCGGCTGCTGTCCCTGCCCGCCCCCGACCTGCCCCTCGAGATCGACGCGGACCTGCGCCCGGAGGGCCGGCAGGGCCCGCTGACGAGGAGCCTCGGCTCCTACGCGGCCTACTACGCCCGCTGGTCGCACGTCTGGGAGGCGCAGGCCCTGCTGCGGGCGGCGCCGCTCGCGGGTGACCCGGACGTGACCGAGCGCTTCCTCGCGGCGATCGGTCCGGTCCGGTACCCGGAGGGCGGGCTGAGCACCGAGCAGCTCATGGAGATCCGGCGCATCAAGGCACGGGTCGAGACCGAGCGGCTGCCGAAGGGGACCGACAAGACCCTGGCGCTGAAGCTCGGCATCGGGGGCCTCGCCGACGTCGAGTGGACGGTCCAGCTGCTCCAGCTGCGGCACGGCTTCGAGGTGCCGACGCTGCGCACGCCCATGACCGTGCCGGCACTGCGGGCGGCCGGTCACGCCGGCCGGCTCGACCTGGAGGACGCGGCCGTCCTGGAACGAGCCTGGACGCTCACCTCGAAGGTCCGGGACGCCCTGGTGCTGGTCCGAGGCAAGGCCACGGCCTCCCTGCCCTCGAGCGGCCGCGAGCTCGCCGGGGTGGCCCGGGCTCTTGGCTACCCTGCGGGAGCCCAGGGCGAGTTCCTGGACGACTACCGACGACTGACGCGGCAGGCCCGTCTTGTCGTCGAGCGCACGTTCTACGGCTGAACCCTTGCAGAGAAGAGAGACCGGACTCCATGAGCACCCGCAACGTGCCCGCAGCCGACACCCGCTTCCTCCTGCGGGAGCAGGGCTCCGGCGACGGCACGCCCGTCCTGCTGCTGCACGGCGTACCGGAGACCTCATCGGCCTGGCGCGACATCGCACCGGCGCTGGCGACCGGACGGCGGGTGCTGGCGCCGGACCTACCGGGCCTCGGCGGGTCTTCCTACAGCGGCCCGTTCGACGTGCCCTCCGTCGTCGCGCAGGTCGTCGCGCTGCTCGACGTGGAGCTGCCCGGCCAGCGGGTGGACGTGGTCGGTCACGACTGGGGCACCTCGATCGCCCTCGGCCTCGCTGGAGCTCATCCGGACCGCGTCCGGCGGCTTGCCGTGTCGAACGGGGTCTACCGCCACGTCAACCTGCTCAAGGCCTTCCACATCCCGCTGTTCGCCCTACCGGCGCTGCCCGAGCTGGTCTTCAAGCTCGGCGGCCGGCGGGTCGTGGACCTGTTCTTCGCCTATGCGTGGAAGTCCGAGGAGGTGACCCTGGACCCCGAGGTCCGGGCGGAGTACACCGCCGCGTACACCGAGCCAGGGCACGTGCGGGCCATGCTCGCCTACTACCGCGCGGCCGCGCGGCCGCGGGTCGTCGCGGCGCTCTCCCGTACCAAGAGCGCGAGCCAGCCGCGGGTCAGTGCCGAGCGGATGCTGGTCTTCTGGGGAGCGAAGGACCCGGCGCTGCCGATCTCCGTGGGCGAGTCGATCGTGAAGGACCTCGGCGCGACGTGCGACATGGTCACCATCCCCGGCGCAGGTCACTTCGTGCTCGAGGAGGCCACTTCGGTCGTGGTCGAGACGCTGCTCGCGTTCCTCGCGGAGACCCCCACGAAGGCCGTTGCTCCAAAGAAGGCTCCCGCTCCGCGGAAGAGGCCTGCGAAGAAGGCTGCGCCCCCTGACACGGCCTGAACGCAGGGCAGGTGAGCTGGCCCTCGTCCTCGGCCTGCTCCACCTGCTGCTTGCTCGGCTGTCCGGCACCGACCTGGCGGCGCAGCTGGCGCGAGCCTCCTTCGCCCGCGAAGCACCGTTCACCCCGGTCGACCTGAGCTGGTACTCAGGGGTCCATCCCTACGGCTACTCGCTGCTCGCGCCGGAGGTGATGGCGCTGATCGGTGTCTCCTTGGCGGGCCTGCTCGCTGCGGTCATCGGTTCGGTGCTGCTGGCCCGGCTGCTGCGTGACAGCGAGCGACCGATGGCAGCGAGCCTGCTCGGCGCGGTGTTCCTGGTGGCGAACGTCGTGAGCGGCCGCACCACCTTCGCCCTCGGAGCGGTCGCCGGGCTGGCCGCACTGGTCGTCCTCCGCGCCCGGCCCTGGGCGGCTCTGCTGGCGGTGCTCACGGCGTTGCTCAGTCCCGTGGCAGCCGCCTTCCTCGGCTTCGTCGGGGCGCTGCTGGTCCTGCAGCGGCGGCCGGGGGGTTGGACCCTGGGCTTCGCCTCCGCGATCCCGGTGGTCGTCGTCGCGGTGCTGTTCCCTGGCGGTGGCGTCCAGCCGTTCGACGCCCAGTCCGCCGTGCCTGCAGTCCTCATCGGGCTCGCTCTTGCCTACCTCACGAGCGACCAGCTGGTGCGTACCGGGGCGCTGCTCTGGACGGCTGCCGTGCTCGTCCTCGTGAACTCCGACGACCCGTTCGGGAGCAACGTGCTGCGGCTCGGCATCCTGCTCGGCGCCACGCTGCTCCTGGCGACGAGCAAGGCTCGTGGGGTGCTGCTGGCCGTTGCGGTGGTGGGTTCCCTGGTCTGGCAGCTCGACCCGACGCACGCTGATCTTCAGGCCCTGAGCGGTTCGAGCACGGACGCGGTGACCGCCGAGCTGGTCGCCCGGGGCAGCATGCGGGCCGAGGTCGTCGCGCCACTGAACCACCGGGAGTCGTGGAAGGTTGCCGAGCGGGTGCCGCTTGCCCGGGGCTGGTCGCGCCAGATCGACGTGGAACTGAACCCCTTGTTCTACGACAAGGAGCTGTCGGCGGAGGGCTACGTCGCCTGGCTGCACGAGCACGGCGTCGACACCGTCGCGGTGCCCAGGCACGGGCTCATCGACTTCGGGAGCACCACCGAGGCGGCCCTGCTCAAGCATCCCGTACCAGGGCTGGACGAGGTGTGGCGGGACCCGGACTGGACGGTCTTCGCCGTCTCGCACCCCACACCGATCGCGGGCGCACCCGCCGTGGTCGTCGCCTCGACGCGGACCGAGCTGCAGCTGCTGACCTCCCGAGCGACGACCGTCGACGTGAAGGTCACCTGGTCGCGCTGGCTGTCGCTGAGCGGGGCCGGGTGCGTGCAGAGGCGCGGCGACCACGTGCGGATCCGGTTCACGCGACCGGGAGGGGTCACCCTGTCCAGCAGCCTCACCCCGTCAGGGCACTGCTAGAGCGGGCGCTTGTAGCCCACGAGGTGGGCGTAGTGCGGCCGCGCCGCGAAGTCCGCCCAGGTCCACACCGCCGGCTTGCCCTCCTCCGCGCACAGGTGGAGCACCTCGTTGTCGCTGACGACGACCCCGACGTGAGCACCCCACGCCTGCTCCTTCTCGTGGAACAGCACGAGGTCCAGCGGCCGTGGAGACAGCGTGACGACTGTTGCCTCGGTGTCGCGCCACAGCTCCGCGGACCGGACGTCCGGGATCCGGAACCCGAAGCAGGACAGCACCTCGTAGGCGAACAGCTGGTCGTTGGCACCCTCCCGCAACGACGTCCGCGGGACCGAGCCCGGCCAGCGGTCCTTGACGTAGGGCACGTCCCAGAACCACGCGGGAACGTCGCGCAGCAGCCCGGGAACGGTGTCCATCGCCGGAGAGTAGGTCACCGGGACCCCCTAGCGGAACCGCTCGGAAGGACCCCTTCTTGCCGGAGATCGTCAGCCATCGACGCCCTCGCCCGGAGGGGGGTTTCCGGGGAAGGCGCCGGGCTGCGCGCCCGGACCTGGACGATCGCCGCGGGGCGGTCGGCCCACCGCGACGGTCGTGGCGTCGAGGGTGGTCCCGTCGGCGTCGACCGAGCCGAGCGCGCGCACCAGCGCACCGACGGAGATGTCGGAACGCTTTCCAGCGGCCCCGTCCTTCTTGTACGTCGTCGCCCGGCTCGTCCGGATCGTGCGGGTGAAGCCGCTCTCGTCGGTGACGGTGATGGTGGTGTCGTCGACCTTCGTCACGAAGCCGGCGAGGTGCGCGGGCAGGACGGTGACCGTGCTCGCGACCGGGGACGTGGCCTGCGGGTCGGCGAGCCGGAGCATCACGATCTCGCCGACGCTGATCGCCGCGTGGTTGGCCCGCTTCGTGCCCTCGTAGTAGGTCGTGGCGCCGCTCAGGGCGACCTTCTTCGTCTCGCCGTCGCGGGTGCGGACCGTGATGCTGCCGGCGCCGATGGCGGTCACGAGACCGGCCGCTCCGCCGCGCCCCGCACGAGCGCCCGGACCTCCGAAGCCGCGAGCGCGACCCCCCTCTGGACCGTGGGCTCCGGGGGCCCGGCCGTCCTGCGCCTTCGGTGGGTGCGTGGGCACCGGCGAGGGGGAGCCCGCCGCTGAGGCGTATCCGGTGACACCCAAGGCGATGCCGCCTGCGACACCGGCCGTGACGAGGGTCCAGCGCTTCACAGTCATGTGCCCAGTGTCCCTGAGGTTCCTGGCAACCACCTGTGAGCTCGGAACAGCCAAAGGCGACATCTCGTTGGCAAGGGCATGAACCTGGCGCTCACCGGCTCCACCGGACGTCTCGGCGGGGCCGTCGCGGCTCAGCTCGCTGACCTCGACCCGCTGCTGCTCGTCCGCGACCCGTCTCGAGCCCCCGCTGGTCGGGTCCAGCAGTCCAGCTACGACGAACCAGGCCCGCTGGAGGGCATCACCACCCTGTTCATGGTCTCGGGTGCGGAGAGCGCTGACCGGGTCGGGCAGCACCGGTCGATGATCGAGGCGGCCGCCGCAGCAGGAGTGCAGCACGTCGTCTACACGTCGTTCCTGGGTGCGGCACCCGACGCGACCTTCACCCTGGCCCGGGACCACTGGGCCACGGAGGAGCTGGTTCGGGCCAGCGGCATGGCCTGGACGTTCCTGCGCAACCAGATGTACGCGGAGATGATCCCGCTGTTCGCCACCGACGGTGTGATCAGGGGGCCGGCCGGCCAGGGCCGGTTCGCCCCGGTGTGCCTCAGTGACGTGGCGGACGTTGCGGCGCTCGTCCTGCGAGACCCCCATCTGCACAAGGGAAAGACGTACGACCTCACCGGTCCCGAGCTGTTCACGATGGGAGAGCTGGCGGCGCTCCACACGGCGTCGGGTCGGCAGACGGAGTTCGTCGACGAGACCGTCGAGGAGGCGTACGCGTCCCGCTCCCACTACGGCGAGCCGGACTGGCAGGTGACCGCGTGGGTCTCGACGTACACCGCCATCGGTGACGGGTCGCTCGACGTGGTGACGACCGACGTCGAGGACCTGCTCGGACGTCCCGCGACGGCCATGGCACAGCTGCTCGGCTGACCGACCCCGAGGGCCCTGCTGACCTCGCCTGCTCCGCTCGGCTAGGCCGTTCGCACCACGCAAAGCCCTGCAAGGCATGGCACAGTAGGGCGAACCGTCGGAGGTGGTGCGCATGTCGGGTGGGTTCCTGCACCGGCAGGCCTCCAAGGCGGTCGCCGAGCTGTCGCGCCTGCGTGACCAAGAGCCCGAGGAGCCGGAAGGGGACTTCCACCCGTTCCCTGCTCGGTCCATCTCTCCCGACGACGACGTCCGGGACTACGACCCGCCGGCCTGAACGGCGTCTCTCAGGGACGTGAGCAGCACGGCGGCGTCGTCATAGCGACCCGAGGAGCTCAGGGCGCGCACGACGAGGGCCGCGAGCACGCCAGGGAGCGCCATCGGGCTGACGGTGTCGTTGGACAGCACGACGCCGCCGACGACGTGCTGCAGCTGCGGCGCTCGGTCCGTGAACAGCGCCAGGGCCTCCTCACCGACGGTGATCCGCGTCGGTCGCTCTGCGCGCAACAGCCCTCGCGGACGACCGAGCTCGACCGGCAGCAGCGACGTCAGCTGCGCGAGCACGGCAGCGCTCCCCAAGGCGGTGCAGGCCTGCGCCAGCACCTGCTCGACGGCACTGCTGTCACGCGCGTCGACGAAGTCGTTCACCTGAGCGGGAGCACCAGGGACGGGGTGATGGGCGTACCCGGTCCGGTCTTGCGCACTGCTGTGCCGGAGGTGAAGAACTCCAGGGTGTGCGCCCCCCACATCCACTCGCGTGCAGCCCACTCGACACCGGTGACGCCAACAGCTTGCACGCGCTCGGCCTCGGCCTGCATGCGCGTGAGGGCCATCTCGCGGGCGTCGTAGTAGCCCTGCGTCCACTGGGGCATCTCGACGTTCTGGCCCATCTGCTTCAGCGACTGCATGAAGCCCTGGGCCGCGACGTGGTAGACGCACACGCCCATCACGAACTCGACGGGCGCGTGTCCGGTCGACAGCAAGGTGTAGAAGTCCTGCACGTTGAGGTGGCTGGTGAACGGTGCTCCGTCCGGCCGACGGAAGGACCCCGGCGAGGTCTTGTGCTTCACCGACGTCCCCACGGCGATGAACTCGATGTGCTCGGCCGAGAGCCCGTGCTGCCGGAACTCCAGGCGCACCCCGACGACGCCGTCGGCCTGCACCTGCGAGGCCTCCGACATCATCCGTCCCATCGCGTTGAAGCGGGCGGTGTACATCGCCTGCGTCAGCACGCTGAGCTCGGTGCTCTGTCGGAGGTTCTGGTTCTGCCAGCCGATGTGGAAGACGGAGCTGCCCATGACGAACTCGAGCGGCTCGAAGCCGGCCGCGTCGAGCAGCGCGAACTCGCTGACGGACAGGTCGCTGGTCCACACCTTGCCCACCTCCGCGAGCCGAGCTGAGGCGATCTGGTCGGGTTGCAGGGGGTTGCTCATGAGGGGGACTCTTCCAGACTTATCTTCTCGGGGGAACGCGCCGATAGCCCCGGCATGAGCATGCGCCCCTTCCTTCGGGTGGCGCCGCACCGTGCTCCGGTCACGGCGGTGTACGGCGGTGGTGGGGTGTTCGGCATCGCCTACGGCCTCGGCGTCGCGCACGCGCTCATCGACGCAGGGGTCCCGCTGGACCAGTGCGAGTCGCTCGGCACCTCGGCCGGCTCCTGGGTCGCGAGCTGCCTCGCGACCGGGATCGGCTTCGGCGTCATGAGCCAGCAAGCCGCTGTCCGCGTTCCCAACCTCCGCCCAGGCTTCCTGCGGGGCGTGGCGGGGGAGGTCTTCGGTGAGCGCAGGGATCCGCGCGTGCGGGCCAGCGTCGTCCGCCTTCCCATCCGGCGCGAGCTGCTGAGCGGCCTTCCGCTCGCGGACATGGTCGCCGCCTCGTCGTCCGTGCCGGGTGTCTTCGCCCCGGCACGGGTGAACAACCACCTGTACGTCGACGGGGGAGTGCGGTCGATGGCCTCCGCGCACCTCGCGCCGGCGGCCGACCACCTGCTGGTCATCGCACCCATCGCTGGGCCGGTGATGGGACGCGGCGGCCGCACGATGGAGCTGCTCCTGTCCGAGGAGACCCGCCGCTGGGAGCGCCGCACGGGAGGTAGGGCGCACGTCATCCGACCCGACAAGGCCATCGCTGCGATGGTGTCGGCACCGCACCACCTGTTCGACAAGGAGCGTGCGCTGGACGTCTACCCGATGGCGTACCGCCAGGGTGCCCGGCTGATCCGCGAGCGGCCGAACCTCACCAGGTTGGTGGTTCAGCCGGAAGCTGCGTGACGGCCCGCGCGACGTCCGAAGAACGACCCCTCGCCGAGCTGCGTGCCGCTGCTGTAGCCCTTGCCGTCCTGGGCGATGTTGGCGGCGCACGCGCCGGCGGCGTACACGCCCTCGATGATCGAGCCGTCGGCCCGCTGCACCTGCCCGTGCCTGGTGCAGCGCAGGCCGCCGAGGGTGAAGCCGGCGTAGAGCGCCTTGCCCAGAGTCAGGTCGTACGCACCCCACGGCCCCACGTCCTGCGGCTCGACGAACGGCGGCTGCTTGTGCAGCTCGGGGTCCTCTCCGCGGTGGGCGTGCTCGTTGTAGTCGGCGAGCGTCTTGTCCAGGGCGCCGGAGGGGATGCCGAGCGCGACCTCCATCTCGGCGATCGTCTCCCACCCGTCGATGAACGGGGTGAGCTGGAAGACCGGGTGCTCGATGTGCTCGCTGTCCACGATGAGGTAGGCAGCCTGGTCGGTCTGCTCCATGACGTGCCCGGAGGTGCGCGAGTGATAGCTGTCCTCGCTGACGAAGCGCTTCCCCTGCTTGTTGACGATGATCCCTGTGAGCAGGCGGGAGGGCGGGTAGACCGGGGCCGTGATGAAGGCCTCCCTCATGTGCAGGGCCTCACCGCCGACGGACTGGCCCATGCGGATGCCGAGTCCGTCGTCGTAGGTGCTCCCGAGGGTCCACGGCTTCTTGGCCAGTGACGGCGTGAACTCGGCGACCATCTCCTTGTTCATCACGAAACCGCCGGCGGCGATCACGGTCGACCGGGCCCGGATGAAGCCACGCTCCTCGAAGTGCTGCCAGGCGACGCCCACGACGCGCTCGTCCTCGACGACCAGCTGCACCGCGCCCGTCTCGAAGCGGATCTCGACGCCCAGCTCCTTCGCGCGCTCGGTCAGCAGACCGGTGACCAGCGCCGCGCCCTGGGTGTCACCGGGAACCGGCACCTTGTGGCCCCGTGGCGCGGGCTTGGCCAGGTCGAGGTGCGGCCAGCACTTCTCGTTGCCGGTGAACATCAGGCCCTCGGTGCCGGGCTGGATCACCGCCTTCTCGGGGTAGTAGCTGCGCTCGAACTCGAACCCGAGGGACTCGAGCCAGTCGCAGTGCTCGACGCTGCCTTCGCAGTAGTCGCGGATCTTGTCCTCCTCGGGGTGAGGAGTGACGGACATCAGGTAGGCGAACATCTCGTCGGCGGAGTCGTCGTGGCCGGTCGCCTTCTGCACGACGGTGCCGCCGCCGAGGTAGAAGTGGCCGCCGGCCAGGGCACTCGTGCCACCGGTCACTGCGGCGCGTTCGAGCACGAGCACGTTCGCGCCGGTGGCGGCGGCCTCGACGGCAGCGCAACCCCCCGCGATGCCGAAGCCGATGACGAGCACGTCGACCTCGTCCGTCCACTCGGTGACGGTCGCCGCATCGACGGGTGCGGGGATCTCGAGGCTCATGTCGCGGAACCTATCAAGCGCTTGGTTCCTCGCCCAGTGCGCCGTCTTTACAACGGTGGGGGCCGTGCGTAGCGTCCCGAGACGTGAGAGCCGACGTCGACGTCGTCGTCGTCGGGACAGGAGCCGCCGGGCTGACGGGGGCGCTCCGCGCAGCGACCCGGGGCCTGCGGGTGCTCGTGCTGGAGAAGGACGACGTCGTCGGAGGAACCGCCGCCCTGACCGGCGGCGGCCTGTGGGCACCGACGAACACGTGGTTGCAGCAGGCGGGCATGGCGGACTCCCTCGAGGACGCGCAGACCTACCTGGACTCGACCGTGGGGGAGCGCACGCCACGGTGGAAGCAGCAGGCGTTCCTGAACGGGGCCGTCGCCGTGGTCGACTGGCTGGCGACGCTCGGGGTGCGCTTCGCCCGGTTGCAGGGCTTTCCCGACTACGCGCCCGACCAGCCCGGGGGTCGGATCGACGGCCGTGCCATCGCTCCGAAGACCGTCAAGCCCGACGTCGCCGCGACCGTCCTGTGGCCGCTTCGCCAGAAGCTGCCCTGCGGCGACGGCGGCCCACCGATGCCTGCGTACGACCTTGGGGGTCTGCTCGTGGGTGGGCGAGCGCTGGTCGGACAGCTGCTCCTCGCCTGCGCTGAGGCGGGGGTCGAGATCTGGACGTCGTGCGCCCTCCTGGAGCTGGTCGTCGAGGAAGGCCGCGTCGTCGGTGTGGTCAGCGAGCGGGGTGAGATCTCCTCGCCTGCAGGCGTTCTGCTCGCGACCGGCGGGTTCGAGCACAACCCTGCGATGCGAGCTGAGCACCAGCTGCCGTTC
Source organism: Frankiales bacterium (assembly GCA_025464795.1). Classification (GTDB taxonomy): domain Bacteria; phylum Actinomycetota; class Actinomycetes; order Mycobacteriales; family SCTD01; genus RYN-111. The sequence goes on along the minus strand of JAODNB010000031.1, from coordinate 27,583 downwards.
GTTCGCGAGGGCAGGTGGTCCCTTGGTGTCGCCGGCAACACCGGGGACGGTCACCGCGTCGGACTGGGGCTCGGCGCAGCGACGGACCTGCTCGAGGACGCCTGGTGGACCCCGGCGTTCCAGCGCCCCGACGGGCCCTCGTTCCTGCTGTGGGACCGGATCGCACCGCTGGGCTTCGTGGTCGACCAGAACGGGCAGCGGTGGGGCAACGAGGGCATGGCCTACAACGAGTACGGCCAGCACATGCGCCTCTTTCCCGAGCGGCTCCCCAGCTACCAGGTCTTCGACGCCCGCGGCCTGTCGCGGTACGGCTTCGCCGGTCTGCGACCTGATCAGGATCCGACTCCCTGGGTGGAGGCGGGCTGCTTGCGACGTTCCGAGACGATCGAGGGCCTCGGCATCCCGGGGCTGGTCGAGACCACGTCGCGCTGGAACGCGTTGGCGCACAAGGGCGTCGATGAGGACTTCGGTCGTGGCAGCGAGGGCAGCTTCGAGCGCCAGCTGCTGGCGGTCTTCCTGTCGTACGGCGGCCTGGCACCGACGAGCCACGAGTTCCCCAACCCGTCGCTCGCGCCTGTCGACGACGGTCCCTTCTTCGCCGCACCTGTCGTCCTGGGCGACCTCGGCACCAAGGGCGGACTCGTGACCGACGACCGCGCGCGCGTCCTCCGGGAGGACGGCTCGGTCATCGGCGGCCTCTTCGCGGTCGGCAACACCGCCGCGTCCGTGATGGGCCACACCTACCCGGGCCCCGGGTCCTGCATCACCCCCGGCATGGCGTTCGCCATGGCGGCAGCCGACACGATGGTGGAGACATGACTGGGAACCGACGACCTGCAGGCGGCCTCGAGGGGACGGCGGCCCTCGTCACCGGAGGTGGCACCGGCATCGGCTTCGCGAGCGCTGCCGCCCTCATCGCCGACGGCGCCCACGTGACCATCTGCGGCCGCACCCTCGGCACCCTGGAGGACGGCGTCGCCCGGCTCGAGAAGGTCGCCGGCTGCGGGGGGACTGCCTCGTACGTCGTCGCAGACGTGACCGACGAGGCCTCCGTGGCCGAGGCGGTGGCTGCGGCGGCCGCCGTGCGCGACCGCCTGGACACGGTCGTGGCCAACGCGGGCGGTGGCGGGATGCTCGGGCCGGTGCACGTGCAGGACCTCGCCGAGTTCACCCGCGTGCTGCACCTCAACGTGCTGGGCACGATGCTCGCGGCCAAGCACGCCGCACCGCACCTCATCCGAAGCCGGGGCTCCTTCGTGGCTGTCTCCTCGCTCGCCGGGCACGTCACGCACCGCTGGTTCGGCGCGTACCCGGTCTCGAAGGCGGCGATCGAGGAGCTCGTCCGGAACATGGCCGACGAGTACGGGCCCGCCGGCGTCCGCGCGAACGTCGTTCGGCCCGGCTTCACGGCAACAGAGCTCATGGAGCTCGTACCCCGCGACAGCCCGGTCTTCCAGTCCTACCTGGAGAACACGCCGCTCGAGGGCGTGGGGGAGCCTGAGGACGTCGGCGACCTCGTGCGGTTCCTGTCCGGTGCTGAGGCCCGGTGGATCACCGGTCAGGTGATCAACGTGGACGGTGGCCACCACCTGCGCCGCGGTCCCGACTACTCGCTGTTCGCCGGGGTCGGGGACGACCCGCGCTTCGGGCTCTGATGGTCTCCGGCGACGAGGTCAGGGACGGGGCAAGACGGGTCCTGGAGAGCTCCTGGCGCGAGCAGGACGGCTTCTGCCCGCCGAACCCGATCGTGTACCCGCACCAGTGGTTGTGGGACTCGTGCTTCCACGCGATCGCCTGGGCCGCGCTCGGGGACGACCGCGCCGGACGCGAGCTCGCGAGCTGCCTCTCAGGAGCACTCGCGAGCGGGTTCGTGCCACACATGCGCTACCTCGGGCCTTCGGCCGGCAGGGGGCCGCTCCCCGACAGGTCCTCCTTCACGCAGCCGCCGATCTACGCGCACGCCGCGCGCTGCATCCGAGATGGCGGACTTCCGCTCCCGCCCGATGTCGTCGCGAGGGCTGCGGCCGGCCTGGACTGGTTGTGGCGCTCCCGGCTGACGCCCCAGGGGCTGCTCGCGATCGTCCATCCGTGGGAGTCCGGCTCGGACGACTCCCCGCGGTGGGACGACTGGGTGGGCACGACCACCTACGACCACGCGGCCTTCAGCGCGTGGGACCGGGGGCTGGTGCCGTCGACCGGCTACGACGAGCTCGGTGCCGCCGTCGGGTCGAGCGCCTTCGTCTGCGCCCCGTCGGCCTTCAACGCCTTCGCCTCCCATGCTGCGGCGGAGCTGTTCGCGCTCACCGGTGACGCGGTCTGGGAAGGCCGGGCGCAGGACCTGGCCACGGCGATCGACACGCACCTCTGGGACGACGACCAGGGGCTGTGGGTGGACCACGCCCTCGTGGGCGGTGGCGAGTCGGTGCGCATCCCGACCCTGGACGGAGCTCTCGGCGCCCTGTGCAGCTCCGATGCCGAGAAGGCGCACCGCGTCCTGGACCAGGTGGCTGACCCTTCGAGGTTCGGGGCCTCGCACGGGGTCGCGTTCCTGCCGCCGGACCACCCGCGCTACGACCCCAGCGCCTACTGGCGGGGGCCGGCGTGGCCGCAGCTGGACTACATGATCGCGGTCGCTGCCCGTCGATGGGACCGGCACGAGGTCGTCGAGCAGGTCACGCGAGCGAGCGCGCGGGGCGTCCTCGCGTCGGGCTTCGCTGAGTACCGGAACGCAGAGACGGGCGCTGGTCTCGGCGCGATCCCTCAGGGCTGGGCCGCGGTCGCAGCAGCGCTGGTTCGCTGACTACAGGTCGCCGCGCTTGAGCAGCGAGCGAAGGGCGATCCATCCCGGCACAGCCGTGGCGTACTGGGCGACGATCGGGTTCATCAGAGCCGTGGCCACCGCTTCCGAGCGCGGGACCCCGAGGCTGATCAGGGCACCCGAGAGGCCCACCGTCGCGACGGCACCACCCCCGCCCGGTAGTGGCACCAGGGCGGCGACCAGGGTCACGCCGACGCTGACCGCGATGACCTCCGAGATCGGGAGGGTCTGCCCGAACGCCAGCAGTGTCGCGGACAGCGCCGCGCTGCTGAGCACGTAGGCCAGGACCGACCCGCCGAGAAGAAGGGAGAGCTGACGGGGACTTCGGGCGACGTCCAGCAGAGCCTGGGCGCCCCGGGTGAACGGCGGAAGGACGCGGTGCCGCAGGCTCGGGACCGTCAGGACGAGCAGGGACACGACGAGCACCAGCACCGTTCCGATCTCCAGGGTGCGGCTGATGGCCCCGGCGGGGATCTCGCCGACGTCGACCCGGCCGGGCGACGCCTCAACCGCGAGGGCGAGCAGGCCCACCTGCGCGGCGGTGCCTCCCAGCAGGTTCACGACCCCGCCACCGGCGACGGCCGCGGCGCCGGACAGGCCCTGCTTCTGCAGGAAGCGGATCTGCAGGGCCTGGCTGCCGAGCGGGAAGGCGATGTTCGAGAAGGCGCCGGCGACCTGGACCTTCAGGTTCGGCCAGAAGGGCAGGCGCTTGCGGGTCGAACCAGCGAGTGCGAGGGCGAACCCGACGTTGCTGGCCAGAGACAGGGCAACAGCCCCGACCAGTGGCCCGGGCCGGGCCCTTCGGACCAGGTGGGCGAGGCTCGACGGGTCCCCGACGACGGTGAGCAGGGCACCGACTCCGACGACCAGGCTCGCGGCGAGGGCCGCGGTGGGGCCGCTGACCCGTCGCAGCCTCTCGAGGTCGGGCACCGGCTCGCCGACGGCCACGGCAGCCTGCTCGCGCAGCGCCTGCAGGTGCTCCTCCAGGTCCGACCCGGAGCGCCCGACGAGCTGTCGCGCAGCCCGGCTGAGCGCGGCAGGTTGCAGCAGCGGCAGGGCGGCTGCCAGCTCGGCGGCGCCGAGCCCCAGGGCGCCCGCCAGTGCCCGCTCCTGACCGACCAGGGCCGAGGTCGTCGCGAGCAGCTCAGCGGTGTCCGAGGCCCGCTGCTCCGCGGTCGTCGCCGCTTCGGCGCGCCCGAAGCCGACCAGGGTGCAACGGCCGGCGTCCACCACGACCTCGCGCGTGGTGAGCCTGCCGTGGGCGATCCGGCTGTGGTGGAGCTGACCGACCTGCAGCCACAGGTCGGTCAGGACTGCGTCGCTGAGCTCTGACTCGGGCAGCTCGGACAGCACCGTCCCCGGGACCTCCCGCTCCGCGAGCAGGACAGTGCTGGGCCCGCCTGCCCCGGCCACGACCAGGGGCGCCGTACGCACACCGGACTGCTGGGCGAGCAGCATCACGTAGGCCTGGTGCTCGACCTCCTGCAAGCGGGTGAGGAACAGCGTCGGGCCCGAGTCTCGGTACACCAGGAACCGCCAGAGCTTGGCCAGCCGCTGGGCATCCCGCTCGTCCCGACCCAGCACCTTGATGACCAGCCGGGCGTCGGCGTCGTCGGCGAGCATCATCGTGTGCTCAGCGGGCTGCACCGAGGCCAGTCGCACGTTGTGCGCAGCGACCACGCCGAGGTCGTGGAGCGCCTGCTGGACCTGCGAGAAGGTCGGTCGGCCGGCGGGGGAGCCGAAGCTCAGATGGGTGCAGGCAGCCGAGGCAACGCCGACGGCCACCGCGCAGCCGAGAGCCTTGGGGAGCGACGTGCCGAGATACATCTCCACGGGCACCAGCAGTCCTGCCAGGGAGCCGCACAGCCAGCGGACGGGTCGCCCGAGGTAGGGGGCTGCCGTGGCGGCCACGGCGACCACGACCGACAGGGGCACGTCCGGGAACGCCTCGGAACCACGCGAGCGGATGGTGGCGCTGAGGCCCCGCCGGAACCCGTCCGCGAGGACCAGACCCAGGCCTCTCGCGACGAGCCAGGCGAGAGCGCCTGCGAGCAGAAGGTCGAGCGCCAGCCGCCAGCGCCGGGCGCCCAGAGCAGCGACGGCCACGACTGCCACGCTCGACAGCGTCGCCAGGTCGTACAGGAAGTCGGCCAGCGGCCGGAGGTCTCCCGGCAGTCCGTTGACGGCCTGGAAGACCGAGAGCGCCAGGTCCGAGCTGTGGCCCGAGTCGCTCGAGAGCCAGGCGACCAGGCCGACCGCGATGACCAGTCGGAAGGCGTCGGCCGGCCGGCGCTTGTACGGCTTCTCCGCAGCCCGGGAGAACAGTCGTCCTTCCTGCGCCATCTCACGACCCTAAGCGGCTCAGTGCTTGCAGATGAGCCCGCCGTCCACGACGAGCTCGGTGCCGGTGATGAAGGACGCCTTGTCCGAGAGCAGGAAAGCCACGGCGTGGGCGATCTCGACCGGTTGGCCCATGCGTCCCAGGGGCGCGGCCTGCTCGAAGCCGATGCGGATCTCATCGATGTCGAGGGCCGGTTGGATCATCGGCGTGATGATGAAGCCCGGGCACACGGAGTTCACCCGGATGCCCTCGGGGCCGAGCTGCGCCGCCATCGAACGGGTCAGGCCGAGCAGGCCTGCTTTCGAGGCGCAGTAGGCAGGGATGAACGGGTTGGCGGCCAGCCCTTCGATGCTCGAGATCGCCACCACGCTGGCGTTCGTCGCCTTCTGCAGCCACGGGAGCATCGCTTGGACGAGCAGGGCGTGTGCCCGCAGGTTCACGTCCAGCACGGCGTCCCAGGAGGCGGCCGTGAAGGCCCCTACCGGCTCGACGGCCACGCGCCCGGCCGCGTGCACGAGTCCCGACAGACCTCCGAGGGTCTCAGCGGCGACGGCCACAGGTGCGTCGAGATCGCCTGTCACGTCGACGATCTGCCCGGTCATGCCGAGGCCGGCAGCGACGTCGAGGACCTCTGGCACGAGGTCCCACAGCGCCACGTGATGGCCTTCAGCGACGAGCACCTCAGCGCAGGCGCGGCCGATGCCGGAAGCGGCTCCCGTGACGATCACCTGGCTCATGGCGTCAGCACCACCTTCACGCAGTCAGCTGTCCGGGCCGCGACGGCGGCATAGGCGGCCGCGGCATCCTCGAGGCCGTAGGTGTGGGTGAAGATCCCCTCACAGGAGATCCGACCGTTCTGGATGAGTGGCACCAGCTCCGCCCAGGTGCGGTGGACCGGGGCTGTCGTCATCCGCAGGGTGATGCTGCGGTAGAGGCCCATGAGGGCAGGCAGCGGGTACGGCTCCAGGTTGTGCACACCGATGACCGACACGGTGCCGCCGGGGCGCACCGCCAGGAACGCGTCGTCGAGGGTCTGGTCGAGCGCGACCGCGTCGATGACCGCATCGGCTCCGCGGCCGTTGGTCGCCGCGAGCACCGCGTCGACTGTGGGCCCCTCGATCGGCTCAGCGCCGACCGCGAGGGCCCGCCGCCCGGCGACGGGGTCGGCGACCAGCACCCGTACGGCACCGAGCGCGAGGGCCGATCGCACAGCGCACAGGCCGACAGCTCCGAGGCCGAGCACGACGACCGTGGCGCCAGGGGAGAAGTCGGCGCGCTGGGCCCCTGCCCAGCCCGTCGCGAGGTTGTCGGTCAGGAGCAGCGCCGCGTGGTCGTCGATCCCCTCGGGCACGCGCAGCAGCTGGAAGTCGGCCGCGGGCACCGCGAGCAGCGTCGACTGGCCACCGCCGAGCTCGCCGGCTCCGAACACCTTTGGACCCGACAGGCAGGTCACGGGATCGCCTGTGGCGCAACCGATACAGGCCCCGCAGCCCGCGACCGACGCGACCAGGACCTTGTCGCCGACGGCGAAGCGCGAGACGTCCGGGCCCGCTTCGACGACGGTGCCGACCACCTCGTGACCTACGGCGACGGGGTACATCGGGAGGTCGCCGTCGTAGAAGTGCAGGTCCGAGCCGCAGATGGCGGTCGCGAGGACCTGGACGATGGCGCCGTCAGGGCCGGGGAGCTCGGGGTCATCCACCGTCAGGACGCGGACTTGCCCTGCTCCTTCGACCACGACGCTGCGCACCGCCGCACCGTACGGGGAGTAGACAGATCTTTCCAACTGTGTACCGTCCGCGTCATGTCGGAGCTGCACGCGGAGGTGCCCGCGACCAGTCGCGACCGGCTCCTGGACGCCGCGGAGCGGTGCCTGCGTCGGGACGGGATCCGGCGCACGACGATGGCCGGTGTCGCGGAGGAGGCCGGCATCAGCCGCGCCTGGCTCTACCGCCAGTTCCCTGACAAGTCCTCGCTGCTCGGCGCCGCGCTGGTTCGCCTGGACGAGGCCTTCTGGGAGAGCGCTCATGCCCGGCTGTCGTCCGTCGACGGCATCGCCGAGCAGGTGGCGGAGGCGGTCGCTCTCAGCCGGACCGCCGAGCTGGCCCCCTTCGTCCTGCAGCTGCGCGAGCAGGAGCCCGAGGCCTTCGCCGCGGTCATCGGCACCGGCGTGCGGGAGATCGTGCCGGGCCTCATCGGCTTCTGGCAGCGCTACCTGGTAGGGGCGATGGCGCGCGGTGAGGTGCGCGCGGACCTGGACCCGGCCAGGGCCGCCGAGTGGGTGCTGCGCCTCGTGCTCAGCCTGGCGACGGTGCCCGGCGATGCTGTCGATGCCGATGACCCGCGGTCCGTCCTCGCCTTTGTGCGTGAGTTCCTCGTACCCGGCCTGACCTGAGGAGACGACCATCGACCCCGCCGACTTCCCCACCCTTGACCCCGAGCTCGCGCCGATCCTGGCCCTGCTGCCTGACGTGGCCCAGGGGCTGGACGACGTCGCTGCCGCGCGCGAGATGATGGCGCTGCTCGTGCCTGCCGGCCCGGTACCGGGTGAGGAGCGGCTCGACATCGCCGATGCGGAGACAGCGGGCGTCGGCGTGCGCGTCTACCGACCTCGGACGCCTGGCCCCCATCCCGGTGTCCTCTACCTCCACGGTGGTGGGTTCTGCCTCGGCTCGGTCGCGATGGAGCACGGCGGCGCCGTCCAGATCGCGAACGCGATCGATGCGGTCGTGGTGTCCGTCGAGTACCGGTTGGCGCCGGAGTTCCCCTACCCCGCTGGCCTGGAGGACTGCTACGCCGGGCTGCAGTACCTCGCCGCTCTGGAGGGGGTCGACAGCAGCCGCCTGGCGGTGCACGGGCAGAGCGCCGGCGGCGGTCTCGCGGCAGCGACGGTGCTGCTCGCGCACGACCGGGGAGGGCCGACTGCTCGCTTCCAGTCCCTCGGCATCCCCGAGCTCGACGACCGCCTCGAGACGCCGTCGATGCAGGCGTTCGTCGGCACGCCGCTCTGGAGCCGGCCGCAGGCCGTTCGGTCGTGGCAGTACTACCTGGGCGGCAAGCCCGCTGACCACTACGCGGCACCGGCCCGGCGGGCGGACCTGAGCGGGCTCCCACCGGCGCACATCACCACCATGGAGCTCGACCCGCTGCGGGATGAAGGGATCACGTACGCCATGCGGCTGCTCGCCGCCGGGGTCTCCGTCGAGCTTCACAGCTATCCCGGGACCTTCCACGGGTCCTCCCTGGTGACGGAGGCAGCGGTCAGCAAGAGGATGGCCGAGGACATGCTCGGCGCGCTCCGAAGGGCACTGAACACCTGATGGGACTTATCAACCCGGCGTTCCCCGACCTCGACCTCGAGAGCTGGCGGCAGGGCAGCCGCAGCGAGCGCCTCAAGCCGATGGCTCGGCACGTCGCGGAGGTGGGCTTCGGGACCCCGGACATCGTGTACGTCGTCTACGCCCTGAAGATCGCCGTGTACGTGGTTCTCGGGATGCTGTTCGCGTTGAGCACCCCAGGTATCGACGGCTTCACCGACGTGGGCACCTGGTGGTCTCATCCCGTGGTGTTCCAGAAGGCGGTCTTCTGGACCATGCTGTTCGAGGTCCTCGGACTGGGCTGCGGGTTCGGACCGTTGAACCTCCGGTTCACCCCGCCGATGGGTGCGTTCCTCTACTGGCTGCGACCGGGGACGATCCGCCTCCCGCCGTGGCCCTCGCGCGTTCCCGGCACTCGCGGGAGCGCCCGCGCGCCCGTCGACGTGCTCCTGTACGCCGCCCTGCTGGGGTCGCTCGTCTGGACCCTGCTGGGCGTCATTCCGCGGACGCAGGTCGTCACGGTCCTGGTCTTGCTCGTCCTGATCGGGCTGCGTGACAAGACGATCTTCTTGGCTGCGCGCGCCGAGGTCTACGGCAGCCTCGCCGTCACGTTCCTGTTCTCCGGCGTCGACGCGGTCATCGGCTCGAAGCTCGTGATGCTCTGCATCTGGTGGGGTGCAGCGGGATCCAAGCTGACGTTCCACTTCGCGAACGTGATCGCCTGCATGCTGAGCAACAGCGCGGTCATCCGGTCCTCGAGGCTGAAGCGGCTGCTGCACAAGAAGTTCCCTGACGACCTCCGGCCCTCGCGGGTGGCCGAGGCCATCGCGCACACGAGCACGGCGGTCGAGTTCTTCGTACCCCTGGTCCTGGTCGTCGCCGGCGGGGGGACGGTGACGACGGTCGCCGCCACGGTGATGATCCTGTTCCACCTGGGCATCCTGCTGTCGATGCCTCAGGGCGCGCCGCTGGAGTGGAACGTCTTCATGTGCTTCGCGGTGCTGTCGCTGTTCGTGCACCAGGCGGGGGTCCACCCCGGCGACCTGGTGCACCCGCTCCCGGTCCTCGCCCTCATCGCCGTGATCGTGGGCACGGTCGTGTACGGCAACGCCCGACCGGACAAGGTGTCCTTCCTGCCGGCGATGCGCTACTACGCCGGGAACTGGGACACCTCGCAGTGGCTGTTCACCGAGTCCGGCCTGGCGAAGCTCGAGGCGCACACCGTGCGTGCCGCGCCCCTGCCGTACACGGTCCTGGAGTCCTTCTACGGCAAGGAGGAGATGGACCTCCCCATCTGGATCGGGTACGCGTTCCGCTCGATGCACAGCCACGGTCGGGCGCTGCTCAGCCTGGTGCCGCGCGCCTGCGGCCCGACCGACGAGACGGACTACCTCATGGTCGAGGGGGAGCTCGTCGCTGGCGTCGTCCTGGGGTGGAACTTCGGCGACGGGCACCTGCACAACGAGCAGCTCCTCGAGGCCCTTCAGGAGCGCTGCCACTGGGAGCCCGGTGAGCTCCGCGTCGTGATGCTCGAGGCCCAGCCGATCCAGCGGCAGTGCCAGCGGTACCGCCTCCTCGACGCCGCCACCGGCGAGCTCGAGCGCGGTGAGGTCGACGTGAGCGACATGCGTGCGACCCAGCCATGGGAGCTGGTCCCCGTCCGCGTCCTGTCAGGTCCGAGCTCTTGAGCAGCCTCGACGAGGAACGCGTCGCCAGGCTGATCTCGATCGTCGACACCGAGGTCAGCGAAGGCCGCATGCCCACCGGTCAGCTCGCCCTCGCCCACGGCGGGGAGGTCGTCGTCCGGCACACCGCAGGGGCCGCGCCGGACGCGCGCTACACGACCTTCTCCGTCACCAAGGCGGTGACGTGCGCTGCCACCTGGCTCTACCTCGGCAAGGGGCTGACGCCGACGACCCGAGTGGTGGACCTGTTGCCCGAGTTCACCGGCGACGGCAAGGACGCCGTCACCCTCGAGCACCTGCTCACCCACACGGCCGGCTTCCCCTTCGCTCCCATGACCGCGCTGGAGGGCGGTGATGCGGGGACCCGTCGGGCCAAGATGGCAGGCTGGCGGGTGGAGGGCATCCCGGGGGAGTCCCTCACCTACCACGCCACGTCGGCCCACTGGGTCGTCGCCACGATGCTCGACGTCGTGTCCGGGCAGGACTTCCGCACCACGATCCGCGAGCAGCTTCTCGAGCCGCTGGGGCTGACGAGCCTCAGCCTCGGCGCCACGGACGCACCGGTGCTCGACGTGGTCCGGATCGGAACGCCAGGGGAGCAGGAGCTTCCCGCAAGCATCCCCGAGGACTCGATGGTGCTGTTCAACGACCCCGCGGTCCGAGCAGCCGGGGTGCCTGGCGGCGGGGCCGTGTCGACAGCTGACGACATCGCGCTGCTCTACCAGGCGCTGCTCCACAACCCCGGACGCCTCTGGGACCCGGCTGTCCTCTCCGACGGCACCGGGCACGTGCGCACGGGAGACCTCGTGGACCCGTGGACCAAGGTTCCGGCGCTGCGGACCCTCGGTCTCACCGTGGCAGGCGACGACGGCAAGGCAGCGATGCGCCAGTTCGGCCGAGGCGTCGGACCGCGGGCCTTCGGTGCCAGTGGTCTCGGCGGCCAGATGGCCTGGGCCGACCCTGACACGGGGCTGTCCTTCTGCTTCCTGACCAACGGCCTCGACCGCGACCAGGTGGCGTCGTTCGTGCGCTCCGACCGCATCTCGACGGCCGCCGCCCGCTGCGTCCCGGCGACGACCTGACCGGCTCGGGTGCGCGCGTCGGCCGCTTGTGCGCTGATGCTCAGGTCGTGGCGACGCTCACCGCCCAGCGGTAGTCGGCCTTGCCCGACGGAGACCTCTCGACCTTGTCGACGAACACCCATCCCTTAGGGAGCTTGTACCGCGCGATGTGCTGCGCGGCATGGGCCTCCAGCTCCTGCTCGGTGGCCGGAGTGGCCAGGTGGACGACCGCCACCACCTCGGAGCCCCAGCGCTCACTGGGCCGCCCGCAGACGGTGACGTCCCAGACCGCCGGGTGCGAGGCGATGGCGCTCTCGACCTCTTCGGCGAAGACCTTCTCGCCGCCGGTGTTGATGGTGACCGAGTCGCGTCCGAGCAGCTCGACAGCCCCACCTTCGAGCTGGCGTGCGCGGTCGCCGGGAACGGCGTAGCGCACGCCCTCAATGGTGGGGAAGGTGCGGGCCGTCTTCTCCGCATCGCCCAGGTAGCCGAGGGGGACCCATCCTGCCTGGGCCAGCCACCCCAGTCCCTCGTGGCCCGGTTCCAGGATCGCGTCCAGCGCCTCGGACGCGACGACGGTGTCGGGCGCGGTGGAGAAGGTACCGGTGGACACGTCGCCCTTCACTGACAGGTGACTGCCCTGGGCGCCGGTCTCGCTGGACCCGACGGAGTCGCTGACCAGCGCGTTGGGAAGCAGCTCGAGCAGTCGCTCCTTGATGCTGGGCGTGAGCGGTGCGCTGCCGTTCCCGATGACGGCCAGCGAGCTCAGGTCGTACGTGTGGTTCTCCAGCTCCTCGAGCAGCGGACGGCAGACGGCGTCGCCGACGACGGTCAGCATCATGCATCGCTCCCGCTCGACGGTCCGCAGCACGTCGGCCGGGTCCATGCGGGTGTTCTCCTCGGGGATCACGATCTTCGCGCCGAGGTGCATCATGAGGAACGAGGCCCACTGCGCGGCGCCGTGCATGAACGGCGGGATGACCAGCATCGCGTCGTTGCTGCCTGCCACGGCCTTGGCCACCACCTCGTCGTAGGACGTCACCGGGTCCCAGACGCCCACCGTGCGACCGCCCATCGTGGACATGAAGATGTCGTGCTGGCGCCAGAGGACGCCCTTGGGCATGCCGGTCGTCCCGCCGGTGTAGAGGATGTACAGGTCGTCAGGGGAGTGCTCGACGGGCGGCATGACGGGCTCGGACTGAGCGAGGGCGTCCTCGTACCAGACCGCGCCGGGCAGCAGGTCGTTCCCCGAGTCGTCCGCGACCTGCAGCAGCACCCGGACGTTCGGCAGGCTGTCCAGCACCGCCGCAAGAGTCGGGGCGAAGGCCGAGTGGTAGACGACGGCGCGGGCGTCGGCGTTCGTGAAGAGGTAGCGCAGCTCGTCGGTGACGTAGCGGTAGTTCACGTTGATCGAGGCGAGCCTTGCCTTGAACGCACCGAGCATGCCCTCGAGGTACTCGTTGCCGTTGTGGAGGTACAGCGCGAGGTGGTCCTGCCCGGACTCGTGCGGCGCGAGCTCGCTGCGCTCCTTGCGCACCCCGAGGCCCTCACCGTGCAGGTAGGAGGCGAGCCGACGGCTGCGATCGGTGAGGTCGCCGTAGGTCAACCGGCGGTCGCGCCAGACGATGGCCTCCCGCTCGGGGATCGCTGCGCTCACGGCTTCGTGCGTCAGGGCGATGTTGAACTGGACCTCGGTCATGAGACTTACGATATGGTCCGCAACGAAATGCTGTCGACTCCCGAACGACGCGGACGTCCGCGCGATGCACGCGTGGACGCCGCCGTCCTGGCCGCGACCGTCGAGCTGCTCGGCCAGGTCGGGTACTCCGCCCTGTCGCTGTCCGCCGTCGCCGACCGGGCGGGCACGACCACTCCCGCCATCTACCGCCGCTGGAGCTCGAAGGCCGTCCTCGTCAACGAAGCCGTCTTCCCTGACGTGACGCCCGACGTGGTGCCCTTCACCTCTGAGCTGGCGACCGACGTTCGCAAGATGGTGGCCGGCTGCCTCGCGATGTTCGGGTTGCCGCAGGTCCGCGCTGCGATGCCGGCGCTGATGGCCGAGGTGTTCGCGGACCCGACCCTGCACCACCTCCTGCTCGAGCGCTTCCGTGGTGCCGTCTGGCAGCGGCTGCGGGACCGGCTCGCCCTGGACGACGTGCGGTGCGGCACCGATGCCGACCAGCTGATCGAGGTCATGGCGGGCACGGCGCTGATGGCCCTGGCCCTGCGCCCCATGGCCGACCTGGGTGACGCCTGGGTCGACGGGCTCACCTCCCTCATCCTGAACGGCATCCGACCGGATCGAGAGGCACCTACGTGAACATCGACTTCGTCGACGGCGCGTTCTGGGGACGCGATCCCCACGAGGAGCTGACCTGGCTCCGGGAGAACGACCCCGTCCACTGGGACGGCGCCGTCTGGGGCATCACGAAGCACGCTCACCTGCGTGAGGTCGCGACGCAACCCGAGCTGTTCTCCAACGCGCAGGGCATCCGGCCCGACGCGGGTCCGGTGGCGAGCATGATCGACAAGGACGACCCCGAGCACCTCCTCCGGCGCAAGCTGGTCTCCACGGGCTTCACCCCTCGCCGGGTCGTGCAGCAGGAGGCGAGGGTCCGCGAGCTGACCGACGGCATCCTCGACCGGGTGTGCGAGAAGGGCGAGTGCGACCTGGTCCGTGACGTGGCTGCCTGGCTCCCCATCGAGGTCATCGGCCAGGCCTTGGGCTTCGACAGCAAGGACTTCGGCACGCTGCTGGACTGGTCCGACGCCCTGATGTCGGCCCTGGTGGGCGTGCAGGACGAGGAGAAGGCGATGCAGATGATCGCCGCCTTCGAGGGCTACACGGCCTACCTGACGGAGGCCGTGGCTCAGCGCCGGGAGACACCGACCGACGACCTCATCAGCATCCTGGTGAACGCCGAGGTCGAGGGGCACAAGCTCGATGACGAGGCGTTGCTGCACGAGTCCTTGCTGATCCTCATCGGGGGCGACGAGACCAGTCGTCACGTGATGAGCGGCGGGGTCTACCAGCTGCTGAAGGACCGGGACCAGTGGGACCGGCTTCGGCAGGACCGGGCCCTGCTGCCGTCCGCCGTCGAGGAGATGCTGCGGTGGGTCAGTCCGATCAAGAACATGAACCGCACCGTCACGCAGGACCTCACCTTCCAGGGCAAGGACCTGAAGACGGGCGACAAGGTGCTCCTTCTCTACCCGTCGGCCAACCGGGACGCCGACGTGTTCGAGGACCCCTTCCGCTTCGACATCGGGCGGACCCCCAACGAGCACCTCGCCTTCGGACTCGGAACCCACTTCTGCCTGGGCAACGCGCTCGCTCGCGTGGAGGTCCGCACGATGGTCGACAGGCTGCTCGAGCGGCTGCCGGACCTCGAGCTGGTCGAGCCCGACGAGCCGAGCTTCCGGCCGGCGAACTTCGTCAGCGGCTACGAGTCGCTCCCGGTGCGGTTCACGCCCACGGCCCCGGTCGGCCGCTAGGGGCTGTGGCCCCCAGGTGACAGTCCGCTATTTCGCCTGAACGCGGAGTCCTCGGACGCCGACAGTAGGGGCATCCCCCCAGCTCGAGGAGCTTCCGCTGTCCGGTGCCCGCTTTCGCCCTGTCCTGCTGCTGCTGGCGCTCAGCACCTTGCTGATCGGCGGATCGGTGCAGGCCTCCACGGCACCTGCCGCCGGCAGCCACCCCCACGGGGCTGACATCAGCTGGCCGAACTGCGCGGTGGGCCAAGGCATCCCCGAGCGGCGGACCCAGGGCAACCCCATGCCCACTGCCGACACGAGCTTCGTGGTCATCGGTCTCACCAACGGACCAGGCTTCTACCCCAACCCGTGCCTCGCGCAGCAAGTCGCCTGGGCCAAGGCCCGGCACCTGTGGACCGGCGCCTACAGCATCGTGACCTTCCCGACCGCAGCCCAGCTCAGTCGGTACGGCGGCACGGGCACGTTGGCGCAGAGGCTCGCTCGGGTGGGTGCCGCCCAGGCGTCCTACAACCTCACGAACATGCGCGCGGCCGGACTGTCGGCCCCGCTGGTGTGGGTCGACGTCGAACCCGTCAGGGGATGGAGCTGGTCGAGCGTCGCGAACAACAACGCCTTCCTGGACGGAGTCCTCGCGGGCTACGCCGCGGGCCGCGTTCGCACCGGCATCTACTCCTACGCCTACGGTTGGAAGCAGATCACCGGAGGGCGCTCTCTGCCGACGCTCCCCACGTGGGTGCCGAGCGGTCTGAACACCATGGCGGCGGCTGCGGCGAAGTGCGGTACGAGGAGCTTCAGCGGCGGACCGGTCCGGATCGGTCAGTCGACCGTGGGCAGTCGCGACATCGACATCCTGTGCTCCGGGATGACCGGCACAGCGGGGCCGAGCCCCCTCACGAGGTACCTGACCACACGGCTCAACATCGGTTCGACCGGTGCTGCGGTCACGGCGCTCCAGCGGCGCCTCGGAGCGACCACGGACGGGGAGTACGGGCAGCGGACGAAGGCCAAGGTCGTCGCCTTCCAAGCGGCACGCCAGCTCAAGCAGAACGGCATCGTCGACACCCCGGTCTGGCGAGCCCTGGGTGCTGGCACAACAGCGCAGGCCACGCCGAGCCTTATGCCGCGCTTCTTCGTCGGCACCTGACCCGTAGCCGGATCACAGCCGGCTCACAGCGGACGTCCAGACTCCGGTCCTAGCTTCCGTCCATGAGAACCGCTGCGGGGGTCGTCCTGGCCCTGGTGCTGATCACCGGCTGCAACGGCCGAGCGACGACCTCGAGCACGGTGCCAGTGACGTTCAGCGGAGGTCACGGCACGGATCCGCGCGACAGCGGCCGACCCGTTGCCCTCGTCGCCGGAGCACTCGGAGTCCCCGCATCGGTCTTCCGCACCGCCTTCAGCGCGGTGACGCCGGCGGCAGCCGGAACGGCTCCTGACGTCGCTCAGGCCGGGCGGAACAAGAAGGCCCTGCTGGCGGTCCTCAGCCCCTACGGAGTCACCAACGAGCGGCTCGACGAGGTGTCGAACTACTACCGGTACGCCGGAGCCGCGGGCCAGATGTGGCCGACGAGAACCGCGAAGGCGGTGGCCGTCGTCAAGGACGGCAAGGTCGTGTCCCTCCGCGTGACCGACCGCGGAGCCGGCTACACGACGCCGCCGAGCGTTGCGGTCCCGGGCTTCCACGTCAGCGCCACCGCGACCCTGGCCTTCGGCTCGACGTTTGCCACCAACGGTTCGATCTCGTCAGTCGGCTAGAGCGACCCGCACTGCGGCGACGGCCTCGTCGGTGCTGACGCCGAGCCCGCGCGCCAGCTGGGAGTAGGTCTGCGCCGCCTCTCGTAGCTGCTCCTGGATCCGGTCGCCGTTGGCAGACACGACGGTCCCGTTGCGGCCGCGCGTCTGCACGAGTCCGGCCTCCTCCAGCTCCCGGTAGGCGCGAGCCACCGTGTTGGGAGCGAGGCCCAGGTCCTCGGCCAGCTTGCGCACTGACGGCAGCTTGGTGCCGACAGCAAGCCGTCCGTCGGCGATCTGCTCGGCCAGCCGGGACCGAACCTGCTCGTAGGGGGCAGTCGGACCGCTGAGCTCGATCACTGCGTGGTCAGCTCCGGCGGGAAGCCTCCGGTCGCGATCGGGCCCCATGACGTGATCGTGATCCGCAGCAGCGACTTGTTCTGACGCACCATCGC
The DNA here is from genome assembly GCA_025464795.1 of Frankiales bacterium. GTDB lineage: Bacteria > Actinomycetota > Actinomycetes > Mycobacteriales > SCTD01 > RYN-111. The sequence goes on along the minus strand of JAODNB010000031.1, from coordinate 10,680 downwards.
TGCCCGGTACTCGTCCCAGTCCGAGTGCTCGCCCGCGATGCTGCGGAAGTACTCGACGAACGGCTCCAGGGCCTCGGGGACGTCGAGGACCTCCGCCGTCCCGTTCACCTGCACCCAGGCGTCGTCCCAGTCGTCGGACAGGAAGCACAGCGACACGGCGGGGTGGCGGCGCGCGTTCTTGGTCTTCGCGCGCTGCGGGTAGGTCGCGATGACGACCCGACCTTCGCCATCGATGCCTGCCGACACCGGGGACAGCTGCGCGGACCCATCCGCTCTGGTCGTCATCAGCAGGACGTGGTGACGGGGTCGCAGGAACTCGAGGAGCTCAGAACGGCTGACGGTGTCGGCGGTCGCGGTACGAGGCATGGCTTCAGCGCAGCCCGGCGAACAGATCGGTGTCGACAGGAGCCCCGGGCGAGTCAGGTCGCACCCGGACGAACTCCTCCTTGCCGAAGGCCTCGCGGAACAGCTCCATCGGCATCTTCAGGAAGAAGATGTTCTCCGCCTGGCTGACGTGGGCCTTCAGGGAGTCGAACTTCTGCTGGGTGAAGTCCATGACGTCGACGGTCGCGCCGATCATCTCGTCCGGCACGCCGATCCGAGGTGCGTCCGGGTCCTCGTCGTCGGCGGGCAGCTCGACCCCGAGCTCGGCGACCCGCTTGCGGAACGCCTCCATCGCACTGAGGCGGAACGTGGGGAAGTACAGCTTGGCGCTGGAGCCGGTGGCCTCGAGCGCGGCAAGGGTGATCCGGTGAGCCTGGATGTGGTCCGGGTGACCGTAGAACCCGAAGTCGTCGTAGGTCACCACGACGTCCGGCTGGTACTTCTCCATGAGCGCGATGAGCGGCTTCGCGGCCTCCTCGACCGGGGTCGACCAGAACGACCCCGGGGTGTCGTTCTGCTCCCAGCCCATCATCCCGGAGTCGTGGAAGCCGAGCATCTCCAGGTGATCGATCCCCAAGACCGCACAGCTGTCCTCGAGCTCCTTCGTGCGCATCGCGACCACGTCGGCGGTGTCGTGCCCGTCGTCGCCCGGCTTGTGCGAGGGCGAGTCCCCGAGCTCGCCGTTGGTGCAGGTCACGAGGACGGTGCGGATTCCCTCGGCGGAGTACTTCGCGAGGATGCCTCCGGTGGTCGACGCCTCGTCGTCCGGGTGCGCGTGCACGGCCATGAGAGTGAGCATGCGTCGACCGTACGCGATGCGATGATCCCCCGATGACCGATGCCACGACGCTGCGACCGCACGCCTTCAGCGACGCAGAGGCGGCCGCCAACCTGGAGCTCCAGCGCCTCGCGTGGGCGTACTGCCATGCCGTTGACCGCGGCGACCTCGTCCTCCTTCGCAGCCTCTACCACGACGACGCGATCGACGATCACGGCGCGATGTTCTGCGGCTCGCCGGACGAGTACGTCGCCTGGCTGCCGCAGATGCTCGCAGCACTCGAGGCCACCCGGCACACGATGCACAACATGCTGTTCCTCATCGACGGGGACCGGGCGCAGGGCGAGCTCGTGAACACCGCGTACCACCGCACACGCGAGGGGCGGGAGATCATTCTCGGCGGGCGCTACCTCGACGAGTACGAGCGGCGCGACGGCGTGTGGCGGATCGCGCGCCGGTCGCTCGTCCTGGACACCTTCGAGGACCGGCCCGCTCAGGTGGCCGGGGGCTTCATCGGCAAGGGCGTCGAGCGAGGAGCTGCCGGAGAAGCTGATGCCGTGTTCGGACGGCTGACGTTGTTCGCCGCGCAGCGGGGCTAGGGTCGACGGACCGGACGGGAGGGGGCGGTCGTGGGGCTGTTCGACGGCAAGGTCGTGCTCATCACCGGGGCTGCACGGGGCCAGGGCCGCAGTCACGCGGTGCGCTTCGCGCAGGAGGGCGCCGACGTCATCGCGACCGACGCCTGCACCGACATCCCCGCCACGGGTTACCCGGGCGCGACGCCGGAGGACCTCGCCGAGACGAAGCGCCTGGTCGAGGCCGAGGGCCGACGCTGCTTCAGCCGGATCGTCGACGTGCGCGACCATCCGGGGATGTTCGCCGCCGTCGACGAGGCGAGCGCCGAGCTCGGCGTCGTCGACGTCGTCATCGCGAACGCGGGTATCAGCGGCGACGACATGGGGATCCTCGCGACGTCCTACGAGGTGTGGCGCGAGGTCATCGACATCAACCTCAGCGGGGTCTTCGTGACGCTGCAGGCAGGGTGCCGCGGCATGATCGCCCGCGGGGGACCGGGATCGGTCATCCTCGTCAGCTCCATCATGGGTCTGCGGACCCACGGTGGGATCCCCGGCTACACCTCGTCCAAGCACGGCCTCGTCGGGCTGATGAGGTCGGCGGCCCATGAGCTCTCGCGGCTGAGCATCCGCGTGAACTCGGTGCACCCCGGCAACGTCCTCACCCCGATGATCGAGAACGCGGCGCTGTTCGGCCTGTTCCGCCCCGACCTCGAGAGCCCGACGGCCGACGACGTCGCGCCCCTCATGCAGGGGATGAACCTGCTGCCCGCTCCCTGGGCGATGCCGAGCGACGTCACCGAAGCGGTGGTGTGGCTGGCGTCCGACCAGGCCCGTTACGTCACCGGGGTTGCGCTGCCTGTCGACCTCGGCGCCGTCCTCAAGTGACAGGGCGCTAGGGTCCGCCCATGACCGCACCGAGCGCCGCACCCGCCCCGACCGGACTCAAGGCCAAGGCCAGTGCGGTGGGCCTCAAGGTCTACCTGGCCTCCCCTCCGAAGGCTCAGACGGCGATGCTGAACGGCTTCATGAAGGCTCAGCCCGTGGTGGCGAAGGCCCGGCCGCACGGCCAGAAGATCCTTGCGGGTACCGGGACGCTGCTCGTCCTGCGGAAGCTCAAGAATCGCAGGAAGTAGCTCAGCTTCCGGTGGTGTCGGTGTGCAGGCTCGAGCGACCCGCAGCGTTGTAGCTGTCAGCGTCGGTCTGCGCGAACGTGTTGATGGCCAGGTGCGCCGGGAAGACGTGCGTCACCCGGAACTGACCGCCTGTGGTCGTCTTGGTCGACCCGGCAGACATCACGTGGCCGCCCTGGACGTAGTAGTAGACCGTCACGACCCGACCGACCAGGGACGGGGCGATGTGGCCGGTGAAGTAGGCGGTGCGCCCGCTGATCTTCACGGCCAGGGACTGCACGGCCTTCACCAGGAGCGACCGTGGCGCCGTCGTCGAGCTCGCGTTGCGCACGGCGTAGCTGCTCGTGGTGCTCGGGGAGATGATCAGCGACGCCACGCCCGAGGAGTTCGGGTACAGCGTGGCGAGGGTCGAGTACTGGCTGCTCGCGGCCCCCTTCACCAGGACGTCGACGCTGTCACCGGGAGTGCCGTTGACGATGACCTTGGTCGTCTGCCCGGCTGCGATCACGTTCGTCCCGAGGGTGAACGTGGGATCGGAGATCGGGCCGACCTGGTACTTCAGCGGAGGGTCGGACTCGCTCGTGGTGAAGGCGCTGAGGTCGGTCGGGGTGAAGACCGACCTCAGCGTGTGGATGCCGGCGGCGAGGGTGGTCGAGGTCGAGGCCGTCCCGTTGGCCACGGTCACCGCGCTGCCGAGCGGGGTGCCGCCGTCGTAGAACTGCACCTTCCCGGGCGCCGTCGAGGGAGCAACCGTCGAGGTGAGGGTGACGGTGTCACCGGGGTTGGCGGAGGTCGGGCTCGCGGAGATGTCGACGCTGGTCTGGACGGCGTGCGAGACCAGGTGCCAGAGCGGAGCTGCCGTGGTGGCCTCGTCGGTGTCGACGTTCGGCGGGGAGCCACCTGCCAGGCCGTACTGCCACACCACCGTCTGCGCGGCGCACGACGGCGTCACCGGGTTGTACGCAGGTGCGTTCGCCTTGCTGGTGCGGCCAGGGGAGCGCACCGAGGACCAGATGTAGCTGTTTCCGTACTTCGACAGGTCGTTGACCGCGGTGCAGTACGCCGCGTTGAACTTGCTGTTGGCCGGGATCGTGTTGGCGTAGAAGCCGGGGACGTAGCCCCGTTGCGTGACCTCGTCGTACCAGCCCTCGATGAACAGCCAGTCCATGTCGGTGCTGGCCTCGAAGTCGACGAACAGCCCGACGCCCTGGGGCACGTTCAGCGCGTGTGCGCTGTCCGCGGCGGCGTCCGCCGCCTGCTGACCCGTGAAGTACCCGGTCGTGGCCTTGTTGTGGATCGGTCGGTTGTCCACCAGCAGCAGGTCGATGCTGTTGCTGGTCGCGACGGTGACCTCGGCGCTGGTGAGGGCGTACGTCCCCCCGAGGTAGCGCCCGAAGAAGTCGGGCTGCCCGAACGCGGAGGTGATCTGGTTGACGAAGGTCTGAGTGATCGGGTTGACCGAGTCGACTCCCCAGCGGGCGGTCGTGTCCGCCCGGGCCGGCATGGAGCTCACCGTGCCGGCGACGGTCAAGATCAACAGCGAGCTGGTGAGGAGGGCACGGAGACGGCGTCGCTGGGTCACCCCGTGAACCGTAATCGACGCTGGCACAATGACCGCAGAGGAGGACGAACATGGCCATGCCGCCGATCGTGTCCGAGCAGGAGTGGCAGCGAGCTCGCGAGGAGCTGCTCGTCGCGGAGAAGGAGGTCACCCGGCTGAACGACGCGGTGGCCGCCCGGCGCCGCCGGTTGCCGATGGTGGCGATGAACCAGCAGTACGCCTTCGAGGGACCGCAGGGCGTCGTCTCGCTGGTCGACCTGTTCGAAGGTCGGGACGAGCTCGTGGTCTACCAGTTCATGGACGTCGGCCCGGACGGCTTCTGCCCGGGCTGCACCAACTTCAGCAACAACGTCGTCAACCTCGACGCGGTGCGCACACGGGGGATCACCTTCGCGACGGTGACCAACATGCCCCTTGCCCAGATCGAGCGGCGCAAGGCCGAGATGGGCTGGTCGACGCCGGTGTACTCCTCCCGCGGCACGACGTTCTCGGAGGACTGCGGCGTGGGCGGCGGCTTCGGTCTGAGCGCGTTCCTCCGTGACGGCGACCTGGTCTACCGGACCTACACGACGATGGGCCGGGGGGTCGACCACATGCTCTTCGACTACAACATCGCTGACATCACCGCGTACGGACGCAAGGAGGCCTGGGAGGACTCCCCGGAGGGATGGCCTCAGGGGCCGACCTACGAGTAGCCCTTCAAGCCGGGGTGCTGCTTGGCGAGGACGGGGACGAGCAACCTGTTGGGGGCGTGGTGCGCGAACCGCGCCGCGATCCGGTTGGCGGCTCCGGGGATCGCGACCGTCCGGCCCTTGTCGAGCGCGGCGATGCCGACCTTCGCCACGGCCTCGGCCGACTCCCACATGAAGGCCGGCAGCGCCGCTTCGGCGTCCTCCTTCTTGAAGCCGGCACGCTCGCCGAACCCGGTGTCGACCGGACCCGGGCAGAGCACGCTGGCGGTCACGCCGGTGCCGCGGAGCTCACCGACGAGGCTCTCGGTGTAGGCCAGCACGAACGCCTTGCCCGCGCCGTAGCCAGCCTGGCCCGGGAGGGGCTGGAAGGCGGCTGTTGACGCCACGTTGAGGACGGCCCCGCGACCTCGCTGGACCATCCCCGGCAGGAACCGGCTGCACAGGTCGGCGACCGCCACGACGTCTACCTCGATCATGTTCATCTCGGTGAGGGGGTCGGAGGCAGCGACCGGGCCCAGGGTCGAGAAGCCCGCGTTGTTGATGAGGATCTCCGGTGTGAGACCGAGGCCGTGGACGCGGTCGAGGAGTCCGGCACGCGCGGTCCGGTCGGCCAGGTCCGTGGCGAGCACCTCCGCCCGTACGCCTGCCTTGGTCAGCTCGGCCGCCAGGGCCTGCAGCTTGTCGGCGCTCCGTGCGACGAGGGTGACTCCGTGCCCCCGTCGGACGAGCTCGCGCGCGATCTCGGCGCCGATGCCGGACGAGGCGCCGGTGACGACAGCGGTGCGGTCAGCGGCGGGGCCGGGGAGCGCCACTACACGCCTGCGGCGGCGTTGGCCTCGGCGAGGGCTCCCGTGGCCTCGAGGTACTCCTCGACCCAGCGGGCGATGACGGCCGACGTCTTCTCGACCTTCTTGAGCTGCCCGACGACCTGGCCCACTGGGTTGAACGCGACGTCGACCGTCTCGTTCGGGTGGCGGTGGGTCGCGGAGACCGCGATCCCCGACACCATGTACTGCAGGGGCATCCCGAGCGGCTGCGGGTTCTCGGGGTTCTCCCACGCCTCGGTCCAGTCGTTCTTCAGCATCCGTGCGGGCTTGCCGGTGAAGGACCGGCTCCGGACGGTGTCGCGGCTGGAGGCCTTGATGTAGGCCTCCTGCTGCTTGGTCGTGTTCTCGGACTCCTCGACCATGAGCCACTGCGACCCGGTCCAGGCACCCTGGCACCCGAGCGCGAGAGCGGCCGCGATCTGCTGACCGCTGGCGATGCCACCGGCACCGAGCACGGGTACGGGGGCGACCTCCTTCACGACCTCCGGCCAGAGCACGATGGAGCCGACGTCGCCGCAGTGGCCGCCCGCTTCGCCCCCCTGGGCGATGATGATGTCCACCCCGGCAGCTGCGTGCTTCTTCGCCTGGTAGGCGGAGCCGCACAGAGCAGCGACCTTGCGACCGGCCGCGTGGATCGTCTCGATCATGTCCGCCGGGGGAGTGCCGAGGGCGTTCGCGATGAGGGTCATCTTCGGGTGCTGCAGCGCGATCTCGACCTGCGGCGTCGCGGTAGCCTCCGTCCAGCCGAGCAGCTGCAGGGAGTTGTCCTCACCGGTCGCAGGTAGCGGTACGCCGTGGTCGGTGAGCAGCTTGCGGGCGAAGTCGAGGTGTCCCTGCGGGACCATGTCCTGGAGCATCTTCTTGAGCTCGTCAGCTGACAGGTTCGCGTCCATCCCCTCGTACCTGTTGGGGATGACGATGTCGACGCCGTAGGTGTGGTCGCCGATGTGCTCGTCGATCCACCTCAGCTCGATCTCGAGCTGCTCGGGGGAGAAGCCGACGGCGCCCAGGACGCCGAACCCACCGGCCTTGCTGACCTCCACGACGACGTCCCGGCAGTGGGTGAAGGCAAAGATGGGGAGCTCGATGCCGAGCTCGTCGCACAGCGGCGTACGCATGAGGTTCTCCTGAGAGTTGGGTAGAACACGTTCTACCCAACTCTGCCCCTCGGGGCAATCCCGGTCAGCGGACGACGACGACGGCCCCTCGCGCGTGCGAGGTGCACTGCATGGCGACGGATCCGAGCACGAGGTCGAGGAACCCGCCACGTCCGCGGGAGCCGACGACGAGCAGGTCGTCCGGCCCGGCCTTCGCCAGCAGCACGCGCGCGGCGGGCCCGGTCGCGACCTCGGGGAGCACCGGCACGTCCTGCTTGTCAGGGAGCACCTCGGCGACCTCGACGGACAGCCACGCGAGGGCCGTTGCCTCGACCTGCGAGGAGCTCACCAGCGGGACGCCCGGCAGCGGGAGGTTGTCGTTCGCGTAGAGGACCACGAGGGGGCAGTGGTGCCGAGCGGCAGCGGCGTGCGCCCATCGCAGCGCGGAGCGCGAGCACTCCGTCCCGTCGATGCCGACGATGATCCGCAGGAACGGCCCGGGCGCCGTGGTGGCAGGGACGACCATCACCGGGCAGGGCGCGTGGTGCAGGACGTAGCCCGTGGTCGAGCCGAGGAGGGCGCTGGCGACGGGGCCATGGGAGCGTCCACCGACCACCACGAGCTCCGCCTGCCCAGCAGCGTCGGTGATCACCTGGCCCGGGTCACCGGGACGGGCTTCGGTCGAGGTGACGAGGGAGGCGTCCCACCGGCCCTCGTGCAGGGCCTTGTCGAGCAGCTCGTCGGCCAGTTCCTTGGCGGCCTCGCCGCTGGCTGTCGTGTCGATGTAGGCGCCTGCGTACCCCATCCCCGACATGTCACCGAGCAGCACAGGTGTCGACCACGCCGTGAGGACCCGCAACGGGTGTCGCAGGCTCTGAGCTTCGGAGAGAGCGCGTTCGAGAACGCGGACGGATGCTTCGGCGTCCTGGACGCCGGCGATGATGTCGGTCATGGTGCGCTCCTTCAGGAGATGAGAACGTCGGCGACGGGGCGCCGAGGGGTGACGGGGTGGCTGGTGCCGTGCCCGAGGCGCAGGAGCATCTGCGGAGCACCGACCGTGCCCAGGACCTGTCCGAGGGCCTGTCGGGAGCCGGGCAGGTCGATCACCTGGCCGAACGGCTGGGCGAGCAGACCCGCTTCCGTCGCCGTCAGGAGGAGGGCACTGAGTGCGCGCCCGGCCTGGACCCAGTCGCGGGGCGTGTCAGCGGCCGACAGCAGCAGGACGACCGCCGGGTGCTCAGCCACCGGTGGCTCGGACGGCCGTGGGGTCGCGCCGTCGAAGGCACGTCCCTCGAGGCTCTCGCCGCGGGCCGAACCGTGGTCGATGGCGCCGGTGGGGAGGCCGTCGCCTCTGTTCTCGTCAGGGATGCCGTGCCACACCCACTCAGCCAGCTCCTCGCTGTAGCCGGCGAGGTCGGCGAGGGATCGCTCTGCACGACTGACCGCGACCTCGACGGCGACGAGCTCGTCGTCCTGCACGATGCGCAAGCGGCCGTGCTCCACCTCGACAGCGAGCCGGATGCGGTCGAGGTCCGTGTCGGACACAGGCTCCTCGTCGAAGCGGCCGCGGTGCGTGTGGCGGTGCAGGATCGCGACCGCTCTCGCGATCTCAGCCTCCGTCGCAGGAGCGCCGCGCGTCAGGCGGACGGTGGCGACCCTGTCGTCGTCGACGTCGACGGTGACGACCGCGTCCACGCCGATGGCGCGGGCCGCGACCTCCAGGTGGTGCAGCGCTGCGCCGCAGCTCAGCATCATCTCCCGCCCGTCCGGGTCGATGACGCCCAGCTGCCGGGTGCGATCGCGTTGGACGAGCAAGCCGTCGGCCGTGGGCGTGAACGTCCACGGCTGCGTGTTGTGCACGCTGGGCGCGCACGTGGCCATCATGACCAGGTGCTCGATCTCTTCGGTGGTCAGCACAGCTTCTCCTCGCGCTCACGGTCGATCACACGTTCAGCGTCGCTCAGCCCTGGGGGGGAGCAAAGGGTCCGCTGTCCCTGCAGGACAGGACCAAGGTCCCAGCTGTTTGCGGGACCTTGTCCTCTGTCACGACGTCTACGAGCTCAGCCACCCTGACCGCATGCCACCGACGCCGCCTGGCCTGGCCCTGGGACGCCGACTTGCGGGCAGCGCGCTCGACAACGCGCGGGCGTCCCTCACCAGCATTGCCGACGCCGTGTCCGATCGGCGGCAGCTCCAAGGGCAGCCGCATGAGGTCGGGAACCTCGAGCGGCTGACGACCGGTGCGTGCCTGGAGCTCCTCGCGACGCGGACGACAGGTCGGCTTGCCTACGTGGCGCGCGCGGGTAGTCCCGACATCGTCCCGGTCAACTACGTGCTGCGCGACGGGGCGGTTCTCATCCGCTCAGGCCCTGGCCCGAAGCTGCAGGCAGCGGAGCGACGGGAGCGGGTGGCCTTCGAGGTCGATGACATCGACGAGGTCACCCACTCCGGCTGGAGCGTTGTCGTCACCGGTCGCGCGGAGCGGCTGTCCTTCGTGCAAGCGGATGCGCTGGACCTTCCGACGCCGTGGGTGAAGGGCCCTCGACGGCACACCCTGCGCATCGCCCTTCAGCACGTCGAGGGTCGCCGGCTGCTCTGAAAGCCAAGTCCGTCTGTGCTGCACTGACGGCATGGATGTCGTGGGGCGGCTTGATCAGCACTTTCGGGACGTCCTCCTGCCGTTCGTCGAGCCCAGTGACCGGGGGCTCCGCGAGAGCAGGGACGGCGTTGAGGTCTCGGCAGTCGGGCACGGTGGTCCTGCCTTCAACACCGCCGCTGTCCACGCCGCGCCACGCGATCCGCTGCGAGCGTTGCGGTGGGCGCGCGACCTGCTGGAGGGGACGGGGAGGCCGTACTCGCTGCTGGTGCCCACGGAGCTTCTGCCGCACGTCGCGCCTGCTCTGGAACAGGGCCAGCTCGTCCAGGTCGAGTCGCTACCTGGCATGGTGCTCGAGCCGCTCGCTGATCCGCCGCCTGTCCCACCGGCGCTTCGCATCTCGCGGGTGGCAACGGCAGACGACCTCGCCAAGCACGCGACTGCCCTCGCCAGAGGTTTCGGCGCACCGGACCCGTCGGCAGCCCTCGACGTCTTCACCGGCGCCCTGCTCGAGGATCCTCGAGTGACGATGCTCAGTGGCTTCCTCGAGGACCAGCCGGACCCGGTTGCGACATCGGTGTCCGTCGTCACCGACGGCGTAGCGGGCGTCTTCGGCGTCACTGTGGCCGACTCTGCCCGCCGCTGGGGAGCGGGGACCGCGATGACCTGGGCGGCGGTGTCAGCGGGGGCAGAGCGAGGCGCGGACGTCGCGGGGCTCCAAGCCACTGCGATGGGGCAGCCGGTGTACGCCCGCATGGGCTTCCGCACCGTCCGGCGCTACGCGCGGTACGCGCCGGCGATGGCTGCCCAGAGCTAGGGCCCGGCCTCTGCCTCCCGGACCGAGCTGGGAGCCGGCTGTACGAACGCAGAGACGCCAGCGAGAGTCCGCCGGGGTGCTGTCCGCCTGCCGGGGGGTCGTGGCCGGGCTGAGCTGGGTCAGCGGAACGGGACCGCAGCGGTCACCTGAGTGCCGTCGGTCGCGGCCGTGGACTCGGGCCGAGGAGCGGGGAGCAGAGCCCCGACGTCCAGCAGGTCCT
>JAODNB010000422.1 GCA_025464795.1 Frankiales bacterium | reverse complement strand
GCTTCCCCACAGACCCTGCCGTCCTGGAGGGCGGCATCCTGCTGCTGGAGTCCTCGGAGGAGCTGATCCCCGCCCGCGAGTTCGGCTGGATCGTCCGGTGCCTCGGCGAGCGAGGCCTGCTGTCGGCCGTCGACGCCGTGGTGGTCGCGCGGCCGCCGACCTCGGGCTTCGAGCAGCTGCCGGCGCCTGAGGAGCGCGCACGGCTGCGCGCCGAGCAGCGCGACGTGGCGCTGGAGGTCGTGCACGCCTACAACCCCGATGCGGTCGTGGTGGTGGGGGTGCCGTTCGGTCACACCCGTCCGCAGTGGATCGTCCCCTACGGCGGGATGCTCACCATCGACAGCAAGCAGCAGCGGATGTGGGCCGACTACTCCTAGGGCTGGGCCGCCGTGGCAGGCTGAGCCGATGCCCTTCACCACCAACGCCGGTGTCCGCCTGTTCTGGGACGAGAAGGGGTCCGGGCCTCCCGTGCTCCTCGTCATGGGCGCGTCCTACAGCAGTCGGATGTGGTACCCGGTCATCGACGCCCTCGCCGAGCACCACCGCGTGCTGTGGTTCGACAACCGCGGCATCGGCCAGAGCTCGGCGAGCAAGAGCGGCAGCATCGAGGACATGGCCTTCGATGCCGTCGCTGTCCTCGACGCCGCAGGCGTCGACAAGGCCCACGTGTACGGGGTCTCGCTCGGCGGGGTCGTCGTCCTGCAGCTGGCCCTGCAGTGCCCGGAGCGGGTGCGGTCCCTCGTCGTCGGCTGCAGCGGGATCCTCAGCAGCGACAAGCGGCGCGCCCCGAAGGCAGCCAACGTCCTCGCCTACCTGCCCCGGGGGCTCCTCGCCTCACTGGGCAAGAAGGGGTACGGCTCCGCGGCGACGCCTGAGGCGATCGCGACCGACCTCGAGATGCTTCGCACGGATGCACGCACGCCGACCGGCCTCATCCAGCAGCAGCAGGCGTTGCGGGCGTACTCCGTGACCGGGCAGCAGGTCGCGACGCTGGCTGTCCCCGTCCTCGTGCTGCACGGGACGGAGGACAAGGTGGTGAAGCCGGCCATGGGAGAGGAGCTCGCGGCCACCGTGCCAGGTGCCGTGCACATCGCCTACCCCGGGGCAGGTCACAACTTCCTGGTCGCCTACAAGGACAAGGCGAACGCCGACGTGCTGGCCTTCCTCGACAAGGTCGGCGGCTAACGGGCTCGCAGGCCGTCCAGGACGAACACCAGCAGCCGCTCGTTCTGCTCGAGGGTGGCGTTGCGTGCCATGCACATGCCGCCGACGAGCTGCATCAGGTCAGCTCCGTCGACGTCCGCTCGCGCCTCACCTGACTCCTGGGCGCGCGCCAGGACGCTCCCCGCTGCGCCGGCGATCTTCTCGCGGGAGGAGAGCGCGAGATCAGCGTTCTTCTCGAACGCCTCGTGCAGCTCGGTCAAGAAGGTCCGCTTGGCTTGGGCGTAGCGGACGAAGCCCTCGAGCCAGGCCACGAGCGCCGACCACGGCTCCTGCTCCTGGAGCGAGGCGGCCAGGGTGACGAGCCCCTCGACGTCCTCCCGGTAGACGGCCTCGACGAGGTCGATGCGTCGCGGGAAGTGGCGGTACAGCGTGCCGACTCCGACCTCCGCTGCCTTGGCGATCTCCTCCATGGAGGCCTCGCTGCCACGGGCGGTGAACACGGCACGAGCGGACTCGATGACGCGCTCACGGTTGCGACAGGCGTCGGCCCGCATCGGGCGCTTGGTCTCCACCGCCGTCACCTCTCCCACCCCCACCGACTTGCACAACCGGAGGCATCCTCCGTATAGTAATCGGAGGTTGCATCCGCTTTCAGAACCAGCGTACCCCCGAAAGGCCTCCCGTGAGCTCTCCGATGAGCACTGCCCTGACCACCGCACCCACTCCCCCGGCCAAGAGTCCACGCCTCAGCCACGCCAACCTCGTCCTGGCGGTGATCCTGTCCAGCCAGCTGATGGTCGTGCTCGACGGCACCATCGTGAACGTCGCGCTGCCGCCCATCCAGCGGTCCTTGCACTTCACCGCGGCGAGCCTGTCCTGGGTCATCAACGCCTATGCGCTGACCTTCGGCGGCCTGCTCCTGCTCGGGGCCCGCGCGGGCGACCTCCTCGGCCGGCGGCGCACGTTCATCGGCGGTATCGCCGTCTTCAGCGTCGCCTCCCTGCTCGGCGGGTTCGCCCCGAACAGCGGGCTGCTGCTGGCCGCCCGGGCCCTGCAGGGGGTCGGCGCCGCCCTGGCCGCGCCGAGCTCCCTGGCACTGCTCACCACGATGTTCTCCGACCCGCGCGACCGGATGCGCTCCCTCGGCCTGTTCACCGCCGTCAGCGTGAGCGGCGGCGCGATCGGGCTGATCCTCGGTGGCCTGCTGACCGAGTGGGCCTCCTGGCGCTGGGTCATGTTCGTGAACGTGCCGATCGGCGTCGTCGTGCTCGTTCTCGGCCGCGCCGTGCTGCCGGAGACCGACCGGCGCTCCGGGAGCTTCGACCTGCAGGGCGCAGTGTTCTCCACCCTGGGCATGGGTTCCCTCGTCTACGGCTTCATCCGCGCCGCCGAGCAGGGCTGGAGCGATCCGGGCACGATCGGCGCCTTCGTCGTCGGGATCCTGCTCCTCGCCGCGTTCGTCCGGGCGGAGCTGACCGCCGAGCAGCCGATCACCCCGCTTCGGCTTCTGAAGGACGCCAGCCGCACCACCGCCAACGTCTCTCGGGGCCTGCTGTTCGCCGGGATGTTCGGGATGTTCTTCTTCCTGACCCAGTACCTGCAGGACGTCCTCGGCTACAGCTCCATCGAGACCGGCTTCGCGTTCCTGCCGATGCCCGTCACCGTCTTCGTGCTGTCGCAGCTGACGAGCAAGGTCTTGGTCACCAGGGTCAACCTGAAGGTGCTCATGCTCGTGGGGATCGGTCTGGCCATCATCGGCTTCCTGGTGGCCACCCAGCTCACGCCGACCTCGTCCTACGGCGCGGTGTTCGGGAGCTTGGCGTTCTTCGCCGTCGGCAACGGGCTGTCCTTCGTCCCGCTGACGAGCGCCGCGATCGCGAACGTGCCCTCGGAGGACGCCGGCGCCGCGTCCGGCCTGGTCAACGTGACCCAGCAGCTGGGCGGTTCGCTCGGAGTGTCGATCCTGGTGACCATCTCCAGCTCCGCGATCAGGCACGCAGACCGGCTGGCGAACGCGACCCCCGTGCAGCAGGCTCACCACCTGTTCACGACAGGCGCCACCCACGCCTTCTTCGGCTCCGCCGTGTTCCTCATGGTCGCCTTCGCCATGGTGGCAGCGCTGGTGAGGACTCCCCCGGCTCCGCGGTGACTCGCTGCTGCGCGCGGGGGACGCGAGCGCCGCGCGGGTTGCTCCGAATGGCGGAGGGACGGCCCTTCGGGACTAGTTACTCTTAGTCATGTCGAGGTGACCCACCGCGACAGGAGCGAGCGTTGATCCCTCGGGCGACCTGGTCGCCAAGGCCCGGGGAGGAGCAGAGGCGAACCCGGCGCTTCGGACCCTCATCAGCTCCGAAGGACGCAGCCCCATGACCGCCACCCTTGCCACCCTGTCGCCTCGGCCCCGCGTGTCGGTCGTCGTTCCGACGTTCAACGAGGCCAAGAACCTGCCGCACGTGTTCTCGCTGCTCCCCGAGGACCTGCACGAGGTCATCGTGGTGGACGGTCGGAGCACGGACGGCACGATCGAGATGGCGCTGTCGCTGCGTCCGGACGTGAAGATCGTGCGGCAGACCCGCAAGGGCAAGGGCAACGCTCTGGCGTGCGGCTTCGAGGCGGTCACGGGCGATGTCATCGTGATGCTCGACGCGGATGGCTCGGCCGACCCGCGCGAGATCCCGGCCTACGTCGATGCGCTCGTCGCGGGTGCTGACTTCGCCAAGGGCACCCGGTTCGCCCTGGGTGGTGGTTCCAGTGACATCACGCGGATCCGCCGGATCGGCAACTGGGGCCTGAACCTGATCGTGAACGTGCTGTTCGGCACTCGCTACACCGAT
>JAODNB010000183.1 GCA_025464795.1 Frankiales bacterium | reverse complement strand
ACCAGCTTCTTGCCGGTGAGGGCGCTGTAGCCGGTGTTCTGCGTGACGATCTCGTCGAGGGCCGCACCTTGGTGGTCGGCCGCGCTGTCGTTGTTGACCGTCTGGGACAGCCGGTTGCTCGAGTCGGTGAAGATGATGCGGGCCCGTCCCGTGAAGGGGTCCGTCACCATCTTGAAGAAGTCGGCCTGGTTGCGGTTGCCCGCACCCGTGATGCACAGGGTGCCCAGCAGGCAGATGTCGTTGTAGTGCATCGGGTGCGGCGCCGCGATGACCTGGTTCACGCCCGGGGAGCTGCTGTTGGCGTGGTCGAGCTGGCTGAAGAACAGCTGCCAGGTCTGGTTGTTCTTGGCCGACGGTCCGTCGGGCCCGAGCTGCTTCAACGTCGACTTTGTCCCGTACCACGCGACGTCGACGATGCCTGGGGCCTTGCCGGCCGTCACCCACGGGAAGACGTTCACGTTCGCTGGGGCCTGGCTGATCTGCTTGGGCTTGGACCAGGTCTTCCACTCGTTGTCGGCGCCGGGGGCTGCCCAGGAGTACGAGACCTGGTAGGTCTTGTCGTCGACCCACACGGCGTAGAGGTTGCGAGCACCGTCCTGCGCCAGGACCGGGAACAGCGTCTCCGGGCTGCCGGGCAGACCGCTGACCATCTCGTTGTAGTGGAACGTCAGCAGCCCGGCAGCGTTCGGGACGCCGACCACGAGCGCCAGGCTGTTCCCGGCCTTGCCACCGGTCATCCCGAGGAACCGGCCGGTGTGCTGGTCGACGAGCGGGACACCGTGGTTGGCGCTGTGGACGCCGTCGTCGGCGTACTCACCGGCCACGGTGTACGTCGTCCCGTCGGTGGTCATGTCGACCGCGTCGCCCGTGGTCTGGTCCGCGTACTCCATGTAGTTGAGCGGGAGCTTGCCCTTGTACGGGCTGGTCGTGTGGTCGCTCGGCTTCGGGTCGAACAGGGCCATCCACTGCCGGTCGCCACCGGGCGTACCGATGGCGAGCGGGTTGGCGATCGAGGTGGTCTTGCCGTCGTCGGTGGTCGTGACCGCCGTGAAGGAGGCGAGCGCTGCCAGGTCGTTGAAGAAGGCGCGGCCGTTCCGGGCGATCTTGATCTCCGTGTCGCCCCCACCGGCGCCCAGGGCGCTCTTGGTGGGGGTGGCGGCGCTCGCCTGCTCGATCTGGTCGGTGTTGGCCGGCAGGTTCTGCACGATGCGGTAGCTGTCGCCGCCGTCGACGCTGACGTTCCAGATGGAGCGCTGCGTCCCGGTGCCCTGAGGTCCGGTGGCATGGATGGCGCCCGACTTGGGGTTCACCTCGAGGTTCGGCTCCCCGTACACGTGGATCGGGTCCACGACGCGGGGGACGCCGAAGGTGACGCTGGGTGCGGCCGCGCCCGCCGTGGGGGCGAGGGCGGCGGCACCTGCGGCGAGGACGAACACGGGCAGGACGATTCGGGCAGCTGGGCGCATACCTGACTGTTTCGGCGTCCGGGCCCGCAGTCCTGCCGCATAAGGTCGGGAGGTGAGCTTGTTCGACGCAGCGGAGGAGGATGCCGCCGCCCGGGTGGCACCGCTGGCTGTCCGGATGCGCCCGCGGACCCTCGACGAGGTCATTGGCCAGCAGCACCTGCTGGGCGAGGGAGCCCCCCTGAGACGCCTGGTCGAGGGCGACGCCCCGCTGAGCGTGATCCTCTGGGGCCCACCTGGTACCGGCAAGACGACCCTCGCCATGACCATCGCCCACAGCACCCAGCGTCGCTGGCGGGAGCTGTCCGCGGTGACGGCGGGCGTGAAGGACGTCCGGCTGGTGGTCGAGGAGGCCAAGCGGGCGCTGGGGGAGTCGGGGCAGCAGACCGTGCTGTTCGTCGACGAGGTGCACCGCTTCTCCAAGACCCAGCAGGACGCGCTGCTGCCGAGCGTGGAGAACCGCTGGGTGACGCTCGTGGCGGCGACCACGGAGAACCCGTTCTTCAGCATCATCAGCCCGCTGCTGAGCCGCAGCCTCCTGCTGACCCTCCAGCCGCTCTCGGACGACGACATCCGGGCCGTGGTCGACAGGGCCACCAGCGACGAACGCGGCGTCGAGGCCTCCCTGACGCCCGAAGCCATGGAGTTCCTCGTCCGGCTCGCGGGCGGCGACGCCCGACGGGCCCTCACCGCGCTGGAAGCTGCGGCGCACAAGCCGGTCATCACCCTCGAGATGCTCGAGCAGGCGGTGGACCGGGCCGCCGTGCGGTACGACAGGGACGGCGACCAGCACTACGACGTCATCAGCGGCTTCATCAAGAGCATCCGTGGCAGCGACGTGGACGCGGCCCTGCACTACCTCGCGCGGATGATCGAGGCGGGGGAGGACCCGAGGTTCATCGCCCGCCGGCTGGTCGTCCACGCCAGCGAGGACATCGGGATGGCCGACCCATCATCGCTGCAGGTCGCCGTTGCCGCGGCGAGTGCCCTCGAGCTCATCGGGATGCCCGAGGCGCGGATCAACCTCGCCCAGGCCACCATCCACCTGGCCCTGGCTCCCAAGAGCAACGCGGTCATCGCCGCCATCGACTCCGCGATGGCCGACGTCCGCCGCGGGCTGACGGGGACGGTGCCCCCGCACCTGCGCGATGCGCACTACCAGGGGAGCAAGGACCTCGGGCACACCGGCTACCGGTACCCTCACGACTTCCCGGGACGGGTCGTCGCACAGCAGTACGCGCCGGACCCGATCGTCGGGCGGGAGTACTACTCGCCAGGCAGCCTCGGGGTCGAGCGCGTCGTCTCCGAGCGGCTCGCGGGACTGCGCGAGGTGCTGCGCGGCGACCGCGAGGTCCAGCCCGAGGACGTGGCGGTCGGCTACCGGCCCAGGTGCACGCCCAACAAGCCAGAGCAGAAGGAGCACTAAGTGGTCGACGTCGGTGACGTGGTCGGGCTGATCTTCGCGGTCTTCTTCGCCCTCGCGATGGTGGGGCTGACGTACGTCTTCTTCCGGTTGAGCCGGACGGTCGACGCCCTCACCAAGACGGTGAACGAGCTCACCACCAACACCCTCCCGCTGCTCGGTGAGGTCACGACGAGCGTCACGCACGTCAACGAGGAGCTCGTCCGGGTCGACGCGATCACCGCCAACGTGCAGTCGATCAGCGGCAACGTCTCCGCCCTCACCAGCCTGTTCGCCGCGACCCTGGGGTCCCCGGTCGTGAAGGTGGCCGCCTTCTCGTACGGCGTCCGCAACGCCGCCTCCAAGCGCACCGCGAAGGACATCGAGAAGCGCGTCAAGGCCGAGATCAAGGCGGAGAAGAAGAACCGATGACCCGGCGGTTGTTTTACATCTCCCTCGGTGCGACCGCAGGCGTGCTGATCGTGCGCAAGCTGACCTCCACGGCTCAGAGCTTCACGCCCGCCGGTGCTCTCGCGAACCTGGCCGACGCCATCCGCGACTTCGGGGCGAACGTCCGAGAGGGCATGAGCGAGCGCGAGACCGAGCTCAGAACTGGTTTGGGTCTCGACGGGACTCACGACATCATCGACTCGTGAGATCCGACGAGATCCGGAAGCGGTTCCTGGGGCACTTCGAGCGCACCGGCCACACCGTCGTGCCCTCGGCGAGCCTGGTCGCTGACGACCCGACGCTGCTGCTCGTCAACGCCGGCATGGTGCCGTTCAAGCCGTACTTCCTCGGCGAGCAGCCGACGCCCTGGGCCAAGGCGACGTCGGTCCAGAAGTGCGTCCGCACCCTCGACATCGACGAGGTCGGCAAGACGACGCGGCACGGCTCGTTCTTCCAGATGGCCGGCAACTTCAGCTTCGGCGACTACTTCAAGCAGGGCGCGATCGAGTACGCCTACGACCTGTGCACGCGTCCGCAGGCGGATGGCGGGTACGGGCTGGAGGAGTCCAAGATCTGGCCGACGGTCTTCCTCGACGACGACGAGGCCTTCGACCTCTGGCGCAAGGTCGGCGTGCCCGAGGAGCGCATCCAGCGGCTCGGGCTGTCCGAGAACTACTGGCACATGGGTGTCCCCGGTCCCGGCGGTCCCTGCTCGGAGATCAACTACGACCGCGGCTCGGAGTACGGCGCGGAAGGTGGCCCCGCGGTCAACGGCGAGCGCTACCTGGAGATCTGGAACCTGGTCTTCATGCAGTACCAGCTGTCCGAGGTCCGCAGCAAGGTCGACTTCGACATCAGCGGGCCCCTCCCGAAGCAGAACATCGACACCGGGATGGGGCTCGAGCGGGTCGCGGCGCTGCTCCAGGGCGTCGACAACCTGTACGAGATCGACACGTCGCGGATGATCCTGGACAAGGCGTCGGAGCTGACCGGCGCGGTGTACGGGCGCGACCACGCCGCGGACGTCCGCATGCGCGTCGTCGCCGACCACGCGCGCACCGCCTTGATGCTCATCGGCGACGGCGTCACGCCCAACAACGAGGGCCGCGGCTACATCCTGCGACGCATCCTGCGGCGGACCACCCGCGCCATGATCCTGCTCGGTGCGCCGGACCCGACCATGGCCGAGCTCATGCAGGCGGCGCACGACGCGATGTCGCCGCAGTACCCCTCGCTGGACCTGACGCAGATCCTTCGTGTCGCGGTGGCGGAGGAGGGGACCTTCCTCGAGACCGTCACCAAGGGCGCGACGATCTTCGACCAGGCCGTGCCCGAGGCGCGCAGTGCGGGAGGCGTGCTGAGCGGGACGAAGGCGTTCCAGCTGCACGACACCTACGGCTTCCCGATCGACCTCACCTTGGAGATGGCGGCCGAGCAGGGCCTCACCGTCGACGAGCAGGGGTTCCGCGCGCTCATGGCGGAGCAGAAGTCCCGGGCCCGCGAGGCCACGCTCGAGAAGCGCGGCAAGGGCGGCGACCTGTCGGTGTTCGGCGACCTCCTCGGCCAGCACGGGCTGACCGACTGGCTGGCGTACGAGACCCTCGAGACCTCCTCCAAGGTCCTCGCGGTGCTCGTCGACGGCATCCTGACGGGCGCGGCGGGGGAGGGCGCCGTCGTCCAGGTCGCGCTCGACCGCACGCCGTTCTACGCCGAGTCCGGCGGTCAGGTCGCCGATGCCGGCACCCTCGTCTGGGACGGCGGCCGCGCCGAGGTCCTCGACGTCCAGCGCCCCGTCAAGGGCCTGGTCGTCCACCAGGTCCGGGTGCTCGACGGCGAGCTGGTCAGCGGAGCCGAGCTGCAGGCGGTCGTGGACCTCGACTGGCGCCGTGACGCCTGCCAGGCGCACTCGGGCACGCACGTCGTGCACGCCGCGCTGCGCCAGGTGCTCGGCCCCAACGCCCTGCAGTCGGGTTCCTACAACCGCCCTGGCTACCTCCGGCTCGACTTCGGCTGGCAGGGCGCGCTGTCGCCGGAGCAGCGAAGCGACATCGAGCGGGTCTCCAACACTGCGGTACGCGACGACCTCAGCGTCTCCGCGCAGTGGATGACGCTGCCCGAGGCACGGGAGTTCGGCGCGCTCGCGCTCTTCGGCGAGACCTACGGCGAGAAGGTCCGCGTCGTCGAGATCGGCGGCCCCTGGTCGCGCGAGCTCTGCGGCGGCACCCACGTGCGCTCGAGCGCCCAGATCGGCCCGCTCGTCGTCACCGGTGAGTCGTCAGTCGGGTCTGGGAACCGACGCATCGAGGCGATCGTGGGCCTGGAGGCGTTCGGCTACCTGTCTCGTGAGCGGGATCTGGTGGCGCAGCTGACTGCGGAGCTCAAGACGCCCGCGTCCGAGCTGCCCGCGCGGATCAGCGACATGGTCACGCGCATGCGCGACGCCGAGAAGGAGCTCGCGACGCTTCGCGCCGGAGAGGTCCTGAAGCAGGCAGGCGAGCTGGCCAAGGCCGCGAAAGACGTCTTCGGCCTCCAGTACGTCGGTGTCGAGGCCCCGGCCGGGACCCCGGGCGACCTCGTACGCAGCCTGGCCCTCGACATCCGCGGCCGCCTCACCGGCCCGGGTGCGGTCCTGGTGGCGGCGGGTGGTGAGCGCGTGACGATGGTGGCGTGCGTCAACCCTGCCGGGCTCGCGCGCGGGCTGTCCGCGAACGACGTGCTCCGCGAGGCGGCATCTGCCGTCGACGGCAAGGGCGGCGGCAAGGACGACATCGCCCAGGGCGGCGGCACCAACCCGGACGGCATCGGGCGCGCGATCGAGCTCGCCGAGCACCTCGTCGGCAGGGTCGCCACCGCCTCCGCCCCGTGACTCACAACGGAACGGGAAGGGGCCCCCAGAGCCCGGATTCGCCCCTTCCGGTTCCGTTGTCGTGAAGGGGGTCATCGTCGCGGTCGACGTGGGCACGGTCCGGGTCGGGGTCGCCGCGAGCGACCCGCACCGGATCCTCGCCAGCCCCGTCGAGACCGTCGCCGCCCCAGGGCATCAGCGCGTGCTGGAGATCCTCGCCGAACGGGACGCCGTGAAGGTCGTCGTAGGCCTGCCCACCAGCCTGTCCGGGCACAGCACGAGCGCGAGCGCAGACATGGCTCGGGAGTGGGCCGCGACGCTGCAGGGGCTCACCGACCTGCCGCTCGAGCTGGTCGACGAGCGGCTCACGACCGTGACGGCGACGCAGGCGCTCCGGGCCGCGGGGAAGAAGGGCAAGCAGGCGCGGGCTGTCATCGACCAGGCCGCGGCCGTCGCCCTGCTGCAGGCCTTCCTCGACGCCGGTTAGCCTGACGCGGTGACCTTGCTGGACGACCGCCCTGCCCCCAAGCGCCTTCCGAAGCCGGTAGGGCTGACCATCGTGGCAGTGGTCCTGCTCGCCCTGGTCGCCGCCGTCGTCCTTGGCGGCCGGGCCATCTACGACCGGACCTTCGGCGCCCCGGACTACAGCGGCGCGGGCACCGGCACCGTCGTCGTCCAGGTCGCGTCCGGGGACACCGCACGCGACATCGGCGACACCCTGGTCGCCAAGGGCGTCGTCAAGAGCACGAAGGCGTTCACCAAGGCAGCCAAGAAGGACAGCCGCTCCTCGAAGATCCAACCGGGCTTCTACGGGCTGCACCGCCACATGGCAGCGGCCAAGGCCCTGGCGCTGCTGCTCGACCTGAAGTCCCGGGTCCGTGGCCACGTCACGCTGCCGGAGGGGCTGCCGCTGACGAGCGTGGTCGACCGACTGGTGAAGGACACCGACCTCAAGCGCCAGGACATCATCACGGCCCTGGGCAACCCCGCCGTGCTCGGGCTCCCCTCGTACGCAGGGAACAAGCCCGAAGGCTTCCTGTTCCCGGCGACCTACGACGTCGAACCCGGCAGCGGTGCGGTCGACGCGCTGACCCTCCTGACCGACAAGTTCGGCGAGGTCGCCGCCGGCCTCGACCTCGAGGGGGGCGCCAAGAAGCTCGGCCTCACCCCGTACCAGGTCGTGCTCATCGCCAGCATCGTCGAGGCGGAGACGCCCCTGGACGAGGACCGCGCCAAGGTCGCCCGGGTCGTCCTGAACCGCCTCAAAGCGGGGATGGCGCTCGGCCTGGACTCGACCATCAACTACAT
>JAODNB010000182.1 GCA_025464795.1 Frankiales bacterium | reverse complement strand
GTCCTCGGGGACCTCCGGCTGACCTATGCCCAGCTCTGGGCGCACACCAAGCAGTACGCCGCGGTGCTCCGGGACAGGGG
The DNA here is from genome assembly GCA_025464795.1 of Frankiales bacterium. GTDB lineage: Bacteria > Actinomycetota > Actinomycetes > Mycobacteriales > SCTD01 > RYN-111. The sequence goes on along the minus strand of JAODNB010000182.1, from coordinate 6,298 downwards.
TGTGGGTCCGGGGGACAAGGTCGCGCTCCTCATCCCGAACACGCCGCACTTCCCGCTGGCCTACTTCGGCACGCTGGCCTTGGGCGCCGTCGCTGTACCGGTGCACGCGCTGCTGAACGCCTCGGAGATCGAGTACGTCCTCAGCGACTCGGGTGCCAAGGCCCTCATCTGCGCCGCGCCCCTGCTCGGAGAGGGCGCCAAGGGCGCTGAGCTGGCCGGCGTACCGGTCCTGGCCGTCATGGACGGGGGCGACGCTTCCGTCGAGCGCATCGACGAGCTGGCGCTGGCGGCGACTCCCATCGAGGGCTTCGTGCAGCGGGACCCGGCCGACACCGCGGTGATCCTCTACACGAGCGGCACGACGGGGAAGCCGAAGGGCGCGGAGCTCACGCACCTGAACGTGACCATGAACGTCATGGTCTCCGCGCAGCACTCCTTCGCCATCGACGAGACCGACACCGTCCTCGGCTGCCTGCCGCTGTTCCACACCTTCGGCCAGACCTGCTGCATGAACACCGCCTTCTACGTCGGCGCCACCGTCGTGCTGCTGCCCCGCTTCGACGGGCTGGCGGCCCTGGAGCTGCTGGTGAAGGAGGAGTGCACGATCTTCATGGGTGTCCCGACGATGTACGTCGGTCTGATCGAGGCCTCGAAGAAGTCCGATCTGCGGCCCACGCTGAAGACCGCGCTGTCCGGTGGCGCCGCGCTCCCCCTGCCTGTGCTGGAGAGGTTCGAGGAGGTCTTCGGGAGCAAGATCCTCGAGGGCTACGGCCTCACGGAGACCTCACCGGTCGCGACCTTCAACCAGAAGGGCTTCGAGCCCCGTCCTGGCACGGTCGGCAAGACCATCTGGGGCGTCGAGGTCGAGGTCGCCAAGGCCGAGATCGACGACCGCATCGAGCTGCTCCCCAACGGCGAGCTCGGCGAGATCGTCGTCCGCGGCCACAACATCTTCAAGGGCTACCTGAACAAGCCGGAGGCGACCGCTGCCGCGATCATCGACGGCTGGTTCCGCACGGGGGACCTCGGGGACAAGGACGACGAGGGCTACATCCGCATCCTGGACCGCAAGAAGGACATGGTGGTGCGCGGGGGCTACAACGTCTACCCGCGCGACGTCGAGGAGGCGCTGCTCCGCCACCCGTCCGTGGGCCAGGTGGCTGTCATCGGGCTGCCTGACGACACCTACGGCGAGGAGGTCGTTGCATGCGTCGTGAAGGCGGGTGACCTCACCGAGGAGGAGCTCATCACCTGGAGCAAGGACCAGCTCGCGAAGTACAAGTACCCGCGGCGGGTCATCTTCGTCGACGCCCTCCCCCTGGGCCCGTCCGGGAAGATCCTCAAGCGGGAGCTCGTCGCCGAGTACACGTCCTAGTCTTACGAGGGTGCTCGCCCTCGTCCTCGACACCTCGACCCCGGCGGTCTCCGCCGGCCTCGTTCGAGACGGGGAGCTGCTGGCGGAGCACGTCGTGGTCGATGGTCGGCGGCACGGGGAGCTGCTTGCCGTAGGGATCCGCGAGGTCCTGAAGGCCGGTGCCCCCGACACCGTCGTCGTGGGAGTCGGACCGGGCCCGTTCACGGGGCTGCGCGTGGGGATCATGAGCGCGGCGGCCTTCGGGTCGGCCCGCGGCCTCCCGGTGCTCGGGGTGTGCAGCCTCGACGGGTTAGGAGCTCCGTCCACCGTCGTGGTCACCGATGCTCGCCGCAAGGAGGTCTACTGGGCCGTGTACGACGAAGCGGGTGCCAGGGTCGACGGGCCGCACGTCACGGCTCCTTCCCTTGTGCAGCAAGCGATCTCGACTCAGCGGGTGGTCGGTGACGGCGCTCGGCTGTACGGCTTCGCGACGGCCGATGAACCCCGTTACCCCTCGGTCCTCGCCCTTGCCCTCGCCGCCGAGCGGCAGGACCCACTCCCGCTGACACCGCTGTACCTCCGTCGACCCGACGCGATCGAGCCGGGAGCGATCAAGAAGGTCACGGCGTGAGCGAGGGGCCGCTGCTGCTCGACGCCTTCCCTCGGCAGTGGGAGGCGGCCCACGAGCGCAACGTCCCGGGGCGGGTTCCCACAGTCGTGTACTACCCGGGGGCCCGACGTGACGGCGGCCATGACGGGACCTGGCTGCGGATCGTGCCGGCAGCCGGCGACCCGTGGACCGGGGTGTTCTCGTCCGACAACCTCCCGGGGCGGCTCAACGTGGTGGCGTCCTGGCCGGACCCTCACGTGGTCTTCGTCGCCGCCGGCGGCTCGCCCTACCTCGTGGACGCCCGCGACCCGGACCGGTGGTGGCGGCTGGAGCGTCCCGGTACCCGGCGCTTCGAGGCGGTCGGAGCGCTGGCGCTGCTGCTCGACGAGGACGTCCTCGCGGCCTACGACGCTCAGGGGCTGGCGTGGGAGAGCGATGCCCTTGGACCCGCGGAGTGGCTCGGGGTCCTCGATGACGAGGTGCACCTGCGGTCGGGCGACACCCTGCACCGGGTTGCCCTGCGGCACGGGCGGACGACGCGCGAGGCCGCGTCGTGGTGACAGCGAGCATCGAGCGCTTCCGCTGGTGGCACGTCGAGGAGGTCTTACCGCTGGAGCGGCAGCTGTTCCCGGCGGAGCCCTGGACCGCGCACCACTTCTGGTCAGAGCTCGGGCAGACCAGCACTCGGCACTACGTCGTCGCGCTCTCCGAGGGGTCAGTGGTGGGCTACGCAGGGCTGTGCGACTACCCGGACGAGGCGTTCGTGCAGACGATGGCGGTGGGGCCGGCCCAGCAGGGTCGTGGGCTCGGGGCGGCGCTGCTAGCGAACCTGCTGGAGGAGGCAGTGCGTCGCGGTCAGACCCGGACGCTGCTCGAGGTCCGCGCCGACAACGAGGTCGCCCAGCGGCTCTACACCCGCAACGGCTTTCGGAAGACCGGCGTCCGGCGGGGCTACTACCCCGGCGGCGTCGACGCCTGGGTGATGGAGCGCGCAACTAGGGTCTAGCTGTGCCTGTGGTGCTGGGGATCGAGACGTCGTGCGACGAGACCGGGATCGGGATCGTCCGGGACCGGGTGCTGCTCGCCGACGAGGTCGCCAGCTCGGTCGCCGAGCACGCCCGCTTCGGGGGTGTGGTGCCTGAGGTCGCCTCACGCGCCCACCTCGAGGCGATGGTCCCGACGGTCGATCGGGCGCTCGCGACCGCAGGCATCACGCTGGGCGACCTCGACGCGATCGCGGTCACGGCAGGCCCCGGACTCGCGGGAGCCCTGCTGGTCGGCGTGGCCGCCGCGAAGGCGTACAGCCTGGCTCTCGACCTGCCGCTCTACGGGGTCAACCACCTGGCAGCGCACGTGGCCGTCGACGTGCTCGAGCACGGCCCGCTGCCGGAGCCGGCCATCGCGCTGCTCGTCAGCGGGGGTCACTCCTCACTGCTGCTCGTCGAGGACGTCACGAAGACGATGGTTCCGCTGGGCCAGACCATCGATGACGCAGCGGGGGAGGCCTTCGACAAGGTCGCCCGGCTGCTCGGCCTCGGCTTCCCCGGGGGCCCGGTGGTCGACCGCGCGGCCCGCAACGGCGACCCGGCGGCGATCGCCTTCCCGCGGGCCCTGCTGGCAGACGGCTACGACGTGTCGTTCTCGGGGCTCAAGACCGCTGTGGCCCGGTGGGTGGAGCGGCAGGAGGGCGAGATCCCCGTGAACGACGTCTGCGCGTCGTTCCAGGAAGCCGTTGTCGACGTGCTGACGCGCAAGGCGCTCCGGGCCTGCACGGACACCGGCGTCGGGCACCTGCTGATCGGTGGCGGGGTGGCCGCGAACTCGCGGCTGCGGGAGCTCGCCCAGCAGCGGTGCGACGCTGCCGGCGTCGTGCTGCGGGTGCCGCGACCGGGTCTGTGCACCGACAACGGGGCCATGGTGGCGGCCCTGGGTGACCGGCTCGTAGCCGCCGGCATCGCACCGTCGCCGCTGGACCTGCCGGCCGACAGCTCGATGCCCGTGGAGCTCGTCTGCCTCTGACCGACCTTCCTCCGCTGGTTCGGTCCCGGTGTTGCAGCGTTGGCACTCTGGGGGTTAGAGTGCCAACGAGAGCACGGCTCGACCCCCGCGACGGCGGGCCACGCCTCATCCACCGTGAGACATGTTCCTGGAGGAACCGTGACTACTGCGACCAAGGTCGCCATCAAGCCGCTCGAGGACCGCATCGTGGTCCAGGCGGTCGAGGCCGAGACGACCACCGCGTCCGGCATCGTCATCCCCGACACCGCCAAGGAGAAGCCCCAGGAGGGAACCGTCCTGGCTGTCGGCCCCGGCCGCTTCGAGGACGGCGCCCGTGTGCCGCTCGACGTCAAGGTCGGCGATAAGGTGCTCTACAGCAAGTACGGCGGCACCGAGGTCAAGTACGCCGGCGAGGAGTACCTCGTGCTCTCCGCCCGCGACGTCCTCGCAGTCATCGAAGGCTAGACAACCTCTTCGTTGATGCCCCGGCTCCCCTGGCGGGGGCCGGGGCATCGTCGTTCTCTGCACAACCTCTGGAAGGAACTCCCTTGAGCAAGACCCTCAGCTTCTCCGAGGACGCCCGCCGCTCGCTCGAGCGCGGCGTCGACACCCTGGCAAACGCGGTCAAGGTCACCCTCGGACCGAAGGGCCGCAACGTCGTCATCGGCAAGAAGTACGGCGGCCCCACCATCACCAACGACGGCGTCACGATCGCTCGCGAGATCGAGCTCGAGGACCCGTACGAGAACATGGGCGCCCAGCTCGCCAAGGAGGTCGCCACCAAGACGAACGACGTCGCCGGTGACGGCACCACCACGGCGACCGTGCTCGGTCAGGCCATGGTCCACGAGGGCCTGAAGGCCGTTGCCTCGGGCATCAACCCGATGGGCATCAAGGCCGGCATCGACGCGGCGGTCGAGGCCGTCAGCGAGGCCCTCCTGAAGGCCGCCACCCCGATCGAGACCCCGGCCGAGATCGCCGCCGTCGCCTCCATCTCCGCCCAGGACCCGCGCGTCGGCGAGCTCGTCGCCGAGGCGATGGACAAGGTCGGCAAGGACGGCGTCATCACCGTCGAGGAGAGCAACACCACCGGTCTCGAGCTCGAGCTCACCGAGGGCATGCAGTTCGACAAGGGCTACATCAGCCCCTACTTCGTGACGGACCCCGAGCGCATGGAGGCCAACCTCCAGGACGCGTCGATCCTCATCAACAACGGCAAGATCTCGGCCATCGCCGACCTGCTGCCGCTGCTGGAGAAGGTCGTCCAGTCCGGCAAGCCGCTCATCATCGTGGCCGAGGACATCGATGGCGAGGCGCTGTCGACCCTGGTCGTCAACAGCATCCGCAAGACCCTCAAGGTCGTCGCGGTCAAGGCTCCCGGCTTCGGGGACCGTCGCAAGGCCATGCTGCAGGACATCGCCATCCTCACCGGCGCGCAGGTCGTGTCGGCCGAGGTCGGCCTCAAGCTCGACCAGGTCGGCCTGGAGGTGCTCGGCACCGCCCGCACCGTCACGGTCACCAAGGACACCACCACGATCGTCGAGGGTGGCGGCTCCAAGGAGGACGTCGTCGGTCGCGTCGCCCAGATCAAGCAGGAGATCGAGAACAGCGACTCCGACTGGGACAAGGAGAAGCTCCAGGAGCGGCTCGCGAAGCTCGCCGGTGGCGTGGGCGTCATCAAGGTCGGTGCCCACACCGAGGTCGAGCTCAAGGAGCGCAAGCACCGGCTCGAGGACGCCATCTCCGCGACCCGCGCTGCGGTCGAGGAGGGCATCGTCCCCGGCGGCGGCGCCGCGCTGGTGCACGCCGCGAAGGTCCTCGAGGACGGCCTCGGCCTCACCGGTGACGCCCTCGTCGGCGTCCACATCGTGCGCAAGGCGCTCGACGAGCCGGCTCGCTGGATCGCCGAGAACGCGGGCCTCGAGGGTCGCGTCGCGGTCAACCACGCCCGTGAGCTCGGTCTGAAGGACGGCCCGCGCGTCGGCCTCAACGCCGCGACGGGCGAGTACGGCGACCTCGTCGCCCAGGGCGTCGTCGACCCGGTCAAGGTCACCCGCTCCGCCGTCCGCAACGCCGCCTCGATCGCAGCCATGCTGCTGACGACCGAGACGATCATCGCGGACAAGCCGGCCGAGGAAGAGCCCGCCGCCGGCGGCCACGGCCACTCGCACTAAGACTCCGTGCAAGCAGCAGGGCCCCTCACCTCCGGGTGAGGGGCCCTGCTGCGTTGCGCTCGCTGCGTTCAGGACTCGAGGCAGCCGTCCCATCCGCCGTGCTCGAAGGACTTCTGGAAGCAGTAGCGGGCGTCGGGGAAGTAGGCGCCCATGACCTTCTTG
>JAODNB010000414.1 GCA_025464795.1 Frankiales bacterium | reverse complement strand
GGGGTCGAGGACTACCGCAGCCTGCACCGACCGGCCTGATCAGCGGCCCACGACTCGGTGCGGAACGTTGATGTCCAAGTGATCGGGCACGATGAGCGGCTGCTGGCGGTAAAGGAGCACGCCCTTGGGCTCGGACACGCGGAAGGTCACAACCACGTCGGTGTTCCTCGGCAGCTCGATGCTGAGGGTTGCCATCCGATGACCGTGATCGGTGTCGACGTTGGCCGTCGTCGGCTTGCCGTTGACGGTGACCGCCTTCACCTGGCTGCTGAGCGCCGCGTAGAGGCTGAACCCGACCTTGGCCTGGCCGTACGGCACGGGCGGGTTCGGCTCGTCTGACCGCACCGTCATGTAGAGCGGCAGCCCGAGCGGAGCGACGTTCCGCAGTGTCGTCGTCACCTCGAGCAGGCCGTCGGACGCGGCCACGACCTTGACGCTGCGCCGGACGTAGAAGTCGAGCTTGTTCCCGCCGAAATTCTGGGTGATCACGTTCAGGTAGGGGATGTCCTTCGACGGCAGGGCGCCGCTGACGAGGCCCTCGCCCAGCTGCGCCTCCTCCTCCGGGTGCGCCGACCACATCGCCAGGTGGCCGGAGCCGCCCGCGCGGGCCACAGCCTGAACCGTGCCCACGGCGTCCTGGGCAGCGATCACCTTGTGGAACAGGTCTGCGGCCAGGGTGCCCAGCAGGGTCTTGCGCTTCGCGGTGTCGGTGTACCGGACGTACTCGTCGTGCCCGACGAAGTCCACGACCGTGTCCGCCGACACGGACGTGCCGTCCGGCAGCCGTACGGGTCCGGTGTTCTTGAGCAGCTCGCTCATGACCAGCGGGTCCAGTCCGATCACGCCGTCGATGACCTGACCGCTCTGGGCCGTCCACTGGCCAGCGAGGTTGCGGGCCGCGTCCGGCCAGTGCGGCGTGAGGTTGGCGTCGTACCAGGCCAGCAACGAGCCCTCGTCGGTCCAGGTGCGCGAGGCGGCCGGGTCGGAGGGGGCGGGCTTGGTCCCCACGACCAGCTCGTTGTCGGTGCCGGTGTGCTCGAGGGTGAGGACGCCCTTGTCGGCCCTGACGAGTGCGAAGGCGCCGACCAGCCCACCCGTCGCTCGGGCCTCGGCGTTGTTCTGCACCGCCACGTAGTAGGTGCGAGGACCGTCCTGCCCGAGCATGCTCGGCGCGAGCGCGAGCGCAGACTGCGTGGACCGGAGCGTCCGGGCCAGGGTGTCCACCTTCGCTCGCCCCTCAGCGACCTTGGCGCTCACCGTCCCGAGGAGGAAGCCGTCGTGCGGGGCAAGCAGAGCCTGCGCCCGGACCCCAGCCGCAGCCGCCCTGTCGATCCGAGTCTTCAACTGGGCCAGCACCCTGAGATCCACGCGGCCGTTGTGCACCGGCTTGCTGCGCCGGACCAGGTCGAGCGCCCCGGTCGCCTCGGACAGGGCCCCGTCGCCGAGGACCTGAGCAGCCAGCGCGGTCCTGCGGACCGCCCGGAAGTTGCCGCCGACGAACGGCACCCGTTCGGAGATCTTCCAGGCCAGGCCGTGGGTACGTCCGGCTGCGCGGTCGATCCGCCTGCGCAGCGCAGGCAGCGACGCCTCAGCCCGGACCGAGTCGCCGCTGGACAGCTCGTGCTGCACGCTGCTGGCCAGGGCCTGCGAAGCTGTCAGGTCGTCCCGGACCTGCAAGCCTCGATAGCCCGCCCACCCGACCGCCCCGAGCCCGACGAGGACCAGTCCCAACAGCACGAGCAGAAGGCGGCGGCGCACTTCTGGAGCCTACGCGAACCTGCGGTACCCCCAGGAAACCGGGCACGACGAGGCAGTACGCCGCAGGACCGTGGGGCCGGCGGGAAGGGGTCGCTCACCCGAGGTGACGAGACAGCGCCCGAAATGTGGGATAGTTTTAGATCTGAAGTCTTACAGCGGACGGCTCGCGCCGCCCTGTCCGGCTCGCTGACCACCCGTAACCGTGTCGCAGACTTCCCCTGCGCGTCACTTGGGAGAGCTCCTTCAATGGCAAACACCACCACCAGACTGCTGTCCGGGCTGGCGGTCGCCGGTCTTGCGACCCTCACCCTCGCCCCGTCCGCGGTGGCGGCCCCGCCTGGAACAGGCTGCAAGCCCGTCCAGGGCAAGCCGGCGTACCCCCCGGGTCAGTGCAAGAAGCCGGCTATCAGTGACTCGAGTCCTAGCCGCGGTGAGAAGGTGACCGTCTACAGCGGCGAGGGCGAGTTCACGAAGGACTCGTCGGTCACGGTCGAGCTGCACTCGACTGTGTACTCCCTCGGGACCGTCACGGCGGACTCCACCGGTGGAGCCACAGTTTCTTTCACCATCCCGAGCAGCATCTCCACCGGCCGGCACGCGGTCGTGTTCTCGGGAGACGCTTTGGGCCTGCCCAACACCGTCTCTGTCGGTCTCACCGTCAGCGGCAGCAGCGCCGGTGGCGGGCTCCCCTTCACGGGCTTCGAGCTGGGAGCGGCCTCGCTCCTCGGCGCTGGCCTGCTCGGTGCGGGCACGCTCGCGGTCGTGTCCGGCCGCAAGCGCAAGGACGGCCTGCACACCGCCTGATCTCAGCAGTCCAGAACGGCCCGGCATCCGCCGGGCCGTTCTGCGTTTCGGGCTCGGTCCTCCGGCTGCGGCGCAGTTAGGCTTGCGGAGTGCAATCAGTCGAGGCCCGCTGTGACCGCTGTGGACAACCGGCGGACCACCTGTTCCCCGATCCGACGACCGGTGGGCGGGTCTGCAGCCGCTGCTACGAGGCGCTGCGGCTGCACCAGCAAGGTGTCCTGCTCAACAAGGTGGGCGTGATCGCGATCGTGCTCGGGGCGGGCCTGCTGATCGCCATCGCGCTGCTGCTCCTGACCGCCTGACGCCTCAGGTGAGGGCGAGCGCGAGCTTCGCCGTCACGATCGGCTCGTCGGCTGCGGTCAGCAGCGGCGAGGAGTCCGCCGACCGCCAGGCCAGCAGCACCGGGTCCAGGAACGTCGCCCTGGCCGCCACTGCCGCGGTCTCCGCCGCTGCAGCGCTCTTGCGATCGTTCGAGCTGAACGGC
>JAODNB010000176.1 GCA_025464795.1 Frankiales bacterium | reverse complement strand
CCTCGAGCTCGGTGAAGACGTCAGCCGCCTGCTCGAGAGCGGTCTCGGCGCGCCGGTAGTCCCCTCGGGTGGTCGCGCTCCACGCCAGGTGCTGCAGGGCCCAGCCCGCACCGCGGCTGTCACCCACCTGCACCGCGAGGCCGTACGCCTCCTGGAACCTGTCCTCGGCCGCGGCCAGCCGGCCGTCGAAGTAGTCGAGCAGCCCCAGCTGACGCAGGGCCTCGCCGCCGAGGCGGTCGATGCCGGCCGACGAGGCCGCGGCCAACCCGGACACGAACGCCTGCCGCGCACCGAGCAGGTCTCCCCGCCTTCGCCGGACGTCACCGAGCACCAGCAGAGCGCCGGCCCGCACCCCGTCCTCGGGCCCGCTGAGGGCGGGGAGCAGCTCGACCTCCGCCTCCTCCAGCCGATGCAGAGCGGCGAGGGCCTGAGCGTGTGCCACGCGCACGGGCACCACGAGGTCGTCAGGGAAGACCTCGCCGAAGGCCGGGTCCGCGAGCGCAAGCGCCCGGTCCAGGACGTGCTCCGCCATGGTGCTGTCGTCGCGCCCGAGGGCGTGCTGACCCAACCGCGCGAGGGCGGCGAAGGCCGTCCCGCGGGCGGTCCACGCTGCGTCATCGAGCGGCAGCCCCATCTCTGCGGCGAGCCCCACCGCCCGCTCCCCCTGAGCAGCTGTCACGAGGTCCGCCTCGATGCCGCGACCCGGCGCCTCCTGCGCCCAGCGCGCGGCAGCCGCGTGCCGGCGGGCCCGCTCCACCTTGGACACGCCGGCGTACGCGACGTCCCGGACCAGCGTGTGTGCGAAGGAGTAGCCGTCCTCAGCGTCCGGGACCAGCAGCCGGCGGTCGACCAGGGTCTGCACAGCAGTCCGGACGACGGTCGGGTCGCCGTGACCCGAGGCGCGCCCCACCGCCTCAAGGGCCCCGAGGGACACCCGCTGCCCGAGCACGCTGGCGTCGCGCAGCACGCCCTTCGCAGGCCCGTCGAGGTTGTCGATCCGAGCTGCGAGCACCGCTTGGACGCCTGCAGGCAGCAGGTGCTCCGGCACCGCCCCTGCGAGCTCCCAGCGCTCCCCGCTGCGCTGCAGGAGTCCCCGGTCGATGAGCAGGTGCAGCAGCTCGGCGAGGAAGAACGGGTTCCCCTGCGCCCGCAGCAGCAGAGCGTCGAGGACGGCCTGGTCGATGTCGCTGGTGCCGAGGTAGGCGCGCAGCAGACGCTCTGCGGAGCTGTCCTCGAGCGGCGTCAGCACGAGCAGCTCCGGATCGGCAAGCTGCCGCCACCAGTCGGGCCGGCCGGGGATGTCGAGGGCGTCACCGCGTCCCAGGCACAGCAGCAGCACCCTGCCCCGCGTGAGGCCGGCCACGTGCAGCAGACCGTCCACCATCGTCTCGGTCGCCCAGTGCAGGTCGTCGAGCACGAGCAGCAGCGGACCCTCGGCGGCGAGGGCCGTGAACAGCGTCCCCACAGCCTCGCGGACCTTGTCGCCGCCGACCGCAGCACCAGGCGTCGCCGCCTCGCGGGGCGCCATCGGGTCGAGCTCACCGAGCCCCAGGAGCCATCCGAGCCGCTCGACCATCAAGCTCGGCGAGCCGGAGGGGTAGGCGGGCAGGTCGAGCCGCTCGATCGTCCGGACGAGGCGAGCCCGGGCGGTCTCCACGTCGTCGGCGTCCTCGATCCCGCAGGCCGTGCGCACCATCTCCGCGACCGCCGCCAGGTCACGGCCCTCGCCGTACGGCGCGCTGCGACCCCAGAGCACCCGGGCGTCCGGGAGCTCGCCGACGAACCGACCGAGCTCCTGCCCGAGCCGGGTCTTGCCCACCCCGGCATCGCCCGTGACCACGACAGTACGGGGCTCGCTCCGCTCGCTGACGTCGAAGAACCGCCCGATCAGCAGACCGATCTCGGCATCGCGGCCGAGGAACGGCGCCTCGTCCCCCAGCCCGAGCCGGGTCGCCCCTGCTGGTCGCAGCCCCATCAGCTCGAAGGCCTCGACGGGCTCGCGCTTTCCCTTGAGCCGCAGGGGTTGTAGCGCTCGCCAGCTCGCGATGGGCATCGTCGTCAAAGCGGTCTCGCGGCCGGCCACGACGGCGCCGACACCTGCCGCGTCCGACAGCCGAGAGGCCGTGTTCACGGTGTCCCCCACGACCGTGTACGACAGGTGGGCCTGCACCCCCGCGATGACCTCGCCGGTGTTCAGCCCCACGCGGAGGCCCAGCTGCCGGCCACCGCCGCTCTCCTCCGCGACGAGCCGGCGAACGGTGGCCTGCATCTTGAAGGCGGCCCGCACAGCACGCTCCGCGTCGTCCTCGTGCGCCGTGGGCGCGCCGAACACGGCCATGATCCCGTCCCCGACGAGCTTGTCCACGTGACCGCCGAACTCCGTCACGGTCGAGACCAGGGAGGCGAGCACGCGATCGGTCACCACACCGACGCGCTCCGGGTCGAGGTCCTCAGCCCAGCTGGTGAAGTCTGAGAGATCCCCGAACAGGACCGTGACGATGCGCCGCTCGACCTCCTGGTCTCCCGCGGCGACGCCGCCGACCAGCTGCGTGCCGCAGGAGAAGCAGAACCGCGCACCGGGCACCGTGGGGGTGCCGCACGCGGGGCACGTCATGAGCTCAGGTACTCGAGCTGCGCCCGGACCGACATCTCCGCGGCGAACCACAGGCCCTGGTCGACGTCGGCGTACACGACCTCGACGACCGCGCGGGGCGTGCTCGCGCCGTCCGCCACCGCCGCCCGTACCTGCTCGAGGCGCATCTCACGGTGCGCGAGGTAGGTCGTCGCAGTGTCACCGGCGGACAGCAGCTCGGGCCCGTGACCAGGCAGGACTGCTCGGTCGCCCATCTCCTGCAGCCGACGCAGCGAGGCCAGGTAGTCGGCGAGGACGCCGTCGGGATGCGCGACGACCGTGGTGCCGCGACCCAGGATGGTGTCGCCCGTCAGCACCGCGTCCGGCAGCGCGAAGCACAGCGAGTCGCTGGAGTGGCCGGGAGTCGCGAGGACCCGCAGCTCGAGACCGCCTCCGACGACGACGTCGCCCTCGCCGAGGCCCTCGTCACCCAGGCGGTGGGCCGGGTCGAGCGCCCGGACCTTGGCGCCGGTCAGCTCCGCGAACCGGGGCGCGCCTTCGCTGTGGTCGAAGTGCCCGTGGGTCAGGAGGATGACGTCGACCGGACCGTGCTGCGCGACGAGCTCCAGGTGGTCCTCCAGCAGCGGACCGGGGTCGACCACGATGCAGCCCTCGGTGCCGGGCTCGCGCAGCACCCACGTGTTGGTCCCGTCGAGCGTCATCGGACCGGGGTTGGGGGCGAGCACGACACCGGCCGTCTCGGTGACCGCCCTCAGGCCAGCCACGGCGCGGACTCCGAGTCCATCGGGTAGTCCCGGTCGCCGGGGACGACCAGCTTGGCCTTGCCGTTCTCGTCCAGCACCATGCGGGGCGCAACGAGCAGGATGTCCCGCGGGTCGTCGAGGGCCGTCAGGACGTCGTCGTAGACGGCCAGGTCGCGCAAGGTGACGTGCGTCGGCGGCATGAGGGTCAGGCCCTGGTCGACGGCCCCTCGGACCCGGACCCAGCGCCGCTCGTCCGCTTCACCGCCCACGTCTCGGCACACCTGCCCCGCGGGCATCTCGGCGAGGAAGAACCGGGTGTCGAACCGCTTCGGCTCGATGTCCGGGGTGATCCAGTGCGCGTAAGGCCGCAGCAGATCGGCACGCAGGACCAGCCCGCGGCGCGCGAGCAGCTGGCTCAGGGACTGCTCGCGGGCCTCCAGTGCGGCCCGCTCGGCCTCCCACTCGTCACTGGACACGTCCGCGAGCAGGTGGTCGGAGGACTCACCGGCGAGCAGGACCCCGCACTCCTCGAAGGTCTCCCGCACGGCGGCGCAGACGAGAGCGCGAGCGAGGGGTTCGGAGGCCCCGAACCAGGTGCCCCACTGAGCTGCTGGCGGGCCTGACCAGGCGATGTCGGCGGTCGCGTCCTCAGGGTCCACGGAGCCACCGGGGAAGACGTGCATGCCGCCGGCGAAGGCCATGCCCTTCACCCGGCGCAGGAGGTAGGCCTCCGGCCCCTCAGGGGAGTCCCGGAGCAGGACGACCGTGGAGGCGTGCCGAGCCGGAGCCGGAGTCTTCTCGCCTCGGGCGAAGGCGCGGACGAGCTCCTCGAGGTCAGCAGCGTCGATGGGGCGTGTCACGTGCTAGACCGCGACTTCGACGATGACCTCGACCTCGACCGGCGCGTCGAGGGGCAGAGCCGCGACACCCACCGCGGAGCGGGCGTGCACGCCGGCGTCGCCGAAGACCT
>JAODNB010000161.1 GCA_025464795.1 Frankiales bacterium | reverse complement strand
GCCCTCTGGATCATGCCGCGGTGGTAGAGAGCGGGGCTCGTCTTCCAGCCGCTGACGAAAGCCCGGTTGGCCCAGGCGAGCGCCTCGGCGTACTGCTTGTTCGCGTAGTAGGCCCAGCCGTAGGCGTCAGCCATCTCGACGAAGGGCCGCGTCTTCCAGCCGAGCCGGGCGTTCGCCAGGGCCTTGGCGGGACTGCCGTGATCGGCCTCGAACAGCGTGGCCTCGGTGTCGAGGGCCACACCCGACTGGCCGTAGACCTTCTCCTCGATGCGGAACAGGTCGTACTGCGCCTTGGCGCGGGGGTCGTGCAGGGAGTCGAGCAGCTGGGCGTACTCAAGGACGGTCTGCGGCGCCGGGACCGCCGTCACGGATGCCTCGTAGTCCTGCAGCGCGAGGTCGTCGTGCCCGAGGGCGGCTTCTGCTTTCCCCCTTCCTGCAAGGAGAGTCGGGTCCTTGGGGCTGGCGTCGAGACCGAGCTGGTAGTGGGTGAGGGCCTGATCCGCACCTGCGCCGTAGTGGATCGCGAGCTCTCCGAGGTAGTACTGGCTGAAGGCCACGTCCGAGGGGCTGGTCGCGTCGCGCACCGCTCGTTCCAGCGCCGTTCGGGCCCCGGCTACGTCACCGCGGAGCTCGAGCGCGTACGAGGCGCGCGTGAACGCCGGGATCCCCGGCAGCAGCTGGTTCATCTTGTCGACCGCCGCCGCCGCCTTGTCGTACTGGCCGAGCTGGGTGAGGGCGTCGCCGAGCGCTCCGTACAGGGTGCTGTTGTAGCCGTTGATGGCGATGCCGCGCTCTGCTGCGGTCTTTGCGCCGAGGAAGTCGTGCCGTCCGTTCCGGACTGCGGCGAGGGCCGCGTAGCCGAGGTAGTTGGTCGTCGTGTTCAGCGCCAGCGACTTCTGCGCGGCGCCCTCGGCCTTGCCGTAGAAGCTGGGGTCTCCGCTGACCTTCGCTTCCTGGACGTAGCCGATCGACAGGCTCGCCCAGGTGGCGAAGCTCTTGGGGTTCGCCGCCAGCTCCTTCTGGGCCGCCGCGATCCCCTTGAGCAGCGGGTCGACCGCAACCGGAGCGACCGACTCGGTGCTCTCAGGCTTGGTCGCCGAGCCGTTGCTCAGCGCCCCCACGGCGAGCAGCCCACCCGCGAGCGCGAGCACCGTGCCGCCGGCCACGAGGCCGGAGCGGAGCTTGCTCACACCGAGCCACCGAAGGCGCGCAGGGCCAGCAGCGAGCCGACCGCCAGGACCAGCAGGGCCGTCAGGAGGGGCAGGACGCTCAGCAAGCGCTCGGCCTTGGCCAGGCGGGTGTTCCGCGAGAGGCGCTCGAGCCGACCCCGGAGGCGGACCAGGAGCAACCCGGCGACGCTCAGCGTGCCGGCCATCCCGACGCCGTAACCGAGGACGAGCAGGACGCCGAAGTAGGTGCGCCCGAGGGCGGCGGCGGCGAGCAGCACGAGCAGCGCGGAGGGACTAGGAACCAGCCCGCCGGCGATGCCGAGACCGATCAGTCCGCCGCGGGAGAAGCCGGGTTCCTGCGGGCTGTGCGCGTGGCGGAACAGGCCGTGGCTGTGCGCGCCGGCACCGTGGTCGTGGTCGTGGTCGTGGTCGTGGTCGTGGTCGTGGTCGTGGTCGTGGTCGTGCGGGTGGGGGGCGACAGCCACCGCGACCGCACCGGGCTGGAGGTCTGCCTCAGGTGCGTGCGGATGCGGGTGGTCGTGGCCCTGCCCATGGTCATGGTGAACCTCGTCATGGGAGTGCGCTGGGGCCAGGAGCGGAAGGACGGAGGTGCGCCGACGACCCAGGGCTGACACGAGCAGCACGACCCCGACAAGCGCGACGATGAGGCCGGAGACCACCCCGAGCCAGCGCTCGGCCTGCGCAGGTGCGAAGGCGGTGGTCGAGGTGATGGCCAGCCCGAGGACGAGCACGCCGGCCGTGTGCGTGATGGTGACGGTCGCTCCGACGGTGACGACGTCACGCAGGGTGCCGCGTCGCCCGACCAGGTAGGCCGCCATGATCGTCTTGCCGTGACCCGGGAGCAGGGCGTGCCCACCGCCCAGCAGGAGTGCGAGCAGCAGCCCGAGCAGTCCGACGCCCAGGGTCAGGTCCTTGTGGCCAACAGTGTCGTTGAAGGCCGTCGAGAGCTTGTTGAGGTAGCGCGCCGCGGTCCCCGCTACGGGCAGGTCCTTGACCGCCTCGTACGTAGAGCTGCCGAACCCGGGCTTGGTGCCGACTGTTCCCTGGCGCACGTTGAGCGGCGACGACAGGAGGTCGTTGGGGTACTTCCGCAGCTCGTCGCTGATCGAGGTCGCGGGGAAGGGCGAGTTCACGAGCGACACTCCCTGGCCGACGGCGGTGATCTCGTGCCAGCCGATGCCGTCGTCGTCCCACAGGTTCTGGACCTTCACCGATGTCGCCGAGGTAAGAGATGCCTTACCTGACAGCGAGCACTCGAGACGGCCTGCTTGCAGCCCGACCGCGCCTCGCCGCTCGGTGTAGGAGCTGGAGAGCACCTGCATGACCACCCGTGAG
>JAODNB010000358.1 GCA_025464795.1 Frankiales bacterium | reverse complement strand
AGCGAGGTCCGGCACTACCGCTCCTCCGACCTGCAGGCACTGGCGGCTCGGTCAGACGTGATCGTCGTGTACCGCGTGCCCGCGACGACACAGCTGCTCGAGCTCCTCGGCAGCGCGACGGTCCCCGTGCTGTTCGACGTCGATGACCTCATCGTGGACCCGTCCGTGCAGGACGAGATCCCGGCTCTGCGGATGCTGCCGCCCGACGAGGCCGAGCTGTGGATGCAGGGCGTCCACCGCTACCGCACGACGCTCGAGGCGTGCGACGGCTACGTCGGGAGCACCCAGCTGCTCGTGGACCACATCGGTGCTCTGACGGGGCTACCGACCTACCGCTTCTCGAACGGCGTCGGGCTCGTCACGGCCCGCCGCTCCGACACGGCCCTGCGTCGCGTGCGGCGTCCAGGGCCGCTCCGCATCGGCTACTTCTCGGGAACCAAGACCCACGACGCAGACTGGCAGGCTGTCGAGCCGGCCGTGCTCGAGGTACTGACCCGGCACCCCGACGTGGAGCTGTGGCTGGTGGGGCACCTGAAGCCGACGCAGGCCGTCGAGGTCCTCGGCTCGCGGCTGCACCAGCTGCCGCTGCAGGACTGGCGCGCCCTGCCGGACCTGCTCCGCGACCTCGACGTCAACCTCGCGCCGCTGGAGCTGGACCTCGGGAAGGGCGGCCGGTTCAACGAGGCGAAGAGCGCCATCAAGCAGCTCGAGGCAGCCCTCGTCGAGACCCCGACCGTCGCGACCCCGACCCAGCCCTTCCGCGAGGCGATCAGCGACGGCGTCAACGGGATGCTCGCCACGACGCACGAGGAGTGGGTCCAGGCAGTGGACCTGCTGCTGCGCGACCCTGCCGCCCGGCACCGGATGGGCGCCCGTGCCCGGCGCGATGCCCTGCTGCAGCTGTCCCCGCACCTGCAGGGCCAGCGCTACCTCGCGATCCTCGAGGCCGCCGTCGCCAGGGGTCCCCTGCACCGCGTGTCCACCTGGGAGCCAGTCGCCCTGGACGGGCCACCGGCCCGGGTTCGGCTCGAGCCGTACACGGCCGAGCCCGTGCCAGGGCTCACGAGAACGCAGGTGCTGAGGGAGCGGGCACTGGTCGCCCGCGACCGGGTGACCGCCGTGCTCGCGAAGGAAGGCGTCAGCGGAGTGGCCCGCGCCGCGCTCCGCGTCACCTCCCGCCGCCTCCACCGCTAGCCCCCTACCTCCACTTCCCTGGTTAGGGGAGTCGGGGTCGGGGCCCCGCTAGCATGGGCCGCCTGATGCGGATCGCGATCGTGGGGCCGACTCACCCGTACAAGGGAGGGGTGGCGCAGCACACGACCCAGCTGGCCCACCGGCTCGCCGCTGCCGGCCACGAGGTGTCCCTCGAGTCCTGGCTGCGGCAGTACCCGAACAGGCTCTACCCCGGCCAGCAGCGGGTCGAGGTCCCCGAGATGCCGGTGTTCCCCGGCACGCGGTACCCGCTGAGCTGGAACCGGCCCGACGGCTGGTGGCGCCTCGGCAGGCGCCTGACGAAGCAGGCTGACGTCGTCATCCTCGTGCTCGTCTCGCCGATCCAGGCTCCGGCGCTGGCCGTGCTCGCCCGAGCCATGAAGGGCGGGCCGCGGATCATCGCGCTGTGCCACAACGTCCTTCCCCACGAGCGCCGGAGCATCGACGAGCGCTTCGTGAAAGCCGTCCTCGGCCAGGCCGACGCGGTCCTCGTCCACGCGGTCAAGGAGGAGCAGCTCGCGAAGACCCTCACGGCAGCGATGACGGCCGTGTGCCCGCTGCCCCCGCCGCACCGCTTCGCCGTGGAGGACGAGACCCCGCCGGACCCCGACCGGCCGCTGACCCACCGGCTGCTGTTCTTCGGGCTGGTCCGCCCCTACAAGGGGCTGGACGTGCTGCTGCGGG
Source organism: Frankiales bacterium (assembly GCA_025464795.1). Lineage (GTDB taxonomy): Bacteria > Actinomycetota > Actinomycetes > Mycobacteriales > SCTD01 > RYN-111. Next base: position 3,883 of record JAODNB010000358.1, on the reverse strand, counting down.
CCTTGGCGAAGACCCAGGACGTGACCCTCGTCGTGGCCGGTGAGTTCTGGGGCGGCGTCGACAGCACCGTCGCGCTCATCGACGAGCTCGGGATCGCGGACCGCGTCGACCTGCGTCCCGGGTACGTCCAGTCCGCCGAGGTGCCCGGCCTGATCCGTGGGTCCGACGTGATGGTGCTGCCCTACCGCGACTCGACGGCCTCGTGGAACGGCTCGCTGGCCCTCGAGCACGGCGTCCCGGTCATCGCAACGCGGGTGGGCACGATGGCCGAGCAGGTGCGCGACGAGGTCGACGGGCTGCTGTGCGACCCCGAGGACGTCGACGGCCTTGCCGCCGCGATCACCCATGTCTACGAACCAGGCGTCCTGCAGACCCTCCGGCGCGGCATCGGCCCAGCGGCGGGCGAGGAGTCCTGGGATCGGTACGTCGAGGTGGTCAGCGGCCTGGCGCGGCCGGGTGCCTAGGAAGCAGCTCCTCAAGGTCCTCGCAGCTGTCGCCGCGCTGGGCGCCCTCGGCTACGCGGTCTACTCGCAGCGGACGGCGATCAGCCACGACCTGACGAAGCTGGACGCCGGCACCGTCCTCGGCGCCGCTGCAGCGCTGCTCGGGGGGCTTGGGTGCAGCGTCATGGCGTGGCGGGCCCTGCTGGTCGGCCTCGGCAGCGATCTGCCCGTGCCGACGGCGGCGCGGATCTTCTTCGTCGGTCAGCTCGGCAAGTACATCCCCGGAAGCGTGTGGCCCGTCCTGGCGCAGATGCAGATGGGCAAGGCCGTCGGAGTCCCGCGGCTCCGGATGGCGGCGGCCTCCCTCATGGCCGTGATCCTGTCCCTCGCCACGGGCCTGCTCGTCGGTGTGCTCGCCGCGGGATCGCTCCCCGCGGGCTTCGCCCCGACCTGGCTGCTGGCCGTTGTTGCCCTGGTCCCGCTGCTCCTCGTCCTGGCCAAGCCCCAGCTCATCACGCAGGGACTGCAGCTGGTCCTGAAGACCCTGCGCCGCAAGCCCCTCGACGGCGAGTTCGCCGGCGGCGCCGTGCGGCTGGCGGTGCTCTGGACCGTCGGCGTCGCGCTCTTCAACGGGCTGCAGGCCTGGCTGCTCGCCCGGGGGCTCGGTGGCCACGACGAGCACCTGTTCCTGCTGGCCACCGGCGCGTTCAGCCTCGCCCAGACCGGTGGTGTGCTCGTCCTGTTCGTCCCCGCGGGCGCCGGGGTCCGGGAGGGCCTGCTGGTCGCGATCCTCGGCGGTGCTCTCACCACCTCCGAGGGAACAACCCTGTCCGTGGTGTCCCGGCTCCTCGTGACCCTCACCGACGGGCTCGCCGCCGGGGTCGCGCTCCTCGGTGCGCGGGCTCTGGAGCGTGTCGGTGATGACCCGGTTCCGGCCGGAGGGGACAATGGCAGCGCCCCACTCGATCCGGAAGGACCCTGATGCTCCCCAGCCTCGTCGGCTACGTCGGCCACAAGGTGCACGTCGTGCGCTCCCGGGAGGTGGGGACGCTGCTCAAGTGGGCGGGCAACCTCAACGGCAAGAAGCTGCTCGACGTCGCCGGAGGCGACGGCTACTGGGCCGCTGAGGCGGAGAAGCTCGGTGCGCAGGCCGTCTGCCTCGATCTCATGACCTCCAAGCTCCAGCGCGGGCTCACGCTGCCGAAGCCCCCCGGTCTCATCGAGGGCGACGCCCTGAAGCTCCCGTTCGCGGACGGTGCGTTCGACGTGATCCTGTCCGTGTGCGCGATCGAGCACTTCGACGACGGCGCCGCCTCGATCGCGGAGATGGCGCGGGTCCTCAAGCCGGGCGGGGTGATCGTGATGTCCGCAGACACGCTCTCGCGGTCGCAGACCTGGCCTGCGCTGCTGGACGCGCACCGCAAGCGCTACCACGTGAAGTTCACGTACACCCACAAGGACCTCGAGAAGATGTTCGTCGCCAACGGGCTGACCCTGGAGGAGCACGATTACCTGTTCCGCACCGCCCGGGCGGAGCAGCTCTACCTGACGCTGAGCGCCAAGGGCGGCAAGGTCGGCTGGAACGCCGCCGCTCCGCTGTCACCGCTCATCGCCCGCTCGGACCGCAAGGCCCCGAACGAGCAGGGCAGCGTCGTGCTCGTTCGCGCCCGCAAGGCCTGACCCATCAGCGGAGGCAGGTGGTGGCGGGACTGGACCGCCGTCCTCGTCACCGGGCTCTGCGCCGTCGTGGTCCTGCTGGCGCTCGGTCCGTCCCTGGTCGGCGCCAGGGTCTTCGCCAGCAGCGACCTCGTGCTGTCGTACGCCCCGTGGAGCGCCTCGCAGCCGGCGACGGCCAAGCCGGACAACCCCTGCGTCAGTGACCCGGCCGACGGCTTCATCCCCGCGGCCGCGGAGTTCCGCCGGGAGCTGCTCAAGGGCGACGTCGCGCAGTGGGACAGCCTCGCCTCCGGGGGTGCTCCGCTCGGGGCGGTGCCCAGCAACGCGGTGTGGTCCCCGCTGTCCCTGCCCTTCCTCGCGCTGCCCACCTGGCTGGCCCCCGCCTGGGTGAAGCTGCTCGAGATGATGGTCAGCATCGGGGGGACCTTCCTGCTGCTGCGACGGCTGAGGCTCGCCCGGGCGCCGGCTGTCCTCGGTGGGCTCATCTACACGACCAGCGGCTTCATGATCTCGTGGACCAACTGGCCCCAGACCCGCACTGCTGCCTTCGTGCCGGTCTTCCTCTGGTCCCTGGAAAGGCTCGTGCAGCTGCGCACTGCCCGGGCGATCGTCCCGGTTGCCGTCGCTGTTGCCGGTCTGCTCCTCGGAGGGTTCCCGTCGGTCACCGGCTACGCGATGTACCTCGGCGCGCCCTACCTGATCTTCCGGGTCCTGCAGTCCCGCGAGCGACCGGTGAGGACGATGACGTTCGGGGGCATCGGCGTCGTCCTCGGCGCCCTGGTCGTCGCCTTCCAGCTGCTGCCGTTCGCCGGTCAGGTCGCGGGCCTGGACCTCAGCGTCCGCCATCAGGTCCCCGCCCAGCACCTGCCCCTGCTGTCCCTCGTCACCGCTGCGCTCCCGAACGCGTTCGGCAACTGCCCCGACCGGAACTACGTCGGACCCCTCAACCAGATCGAGATCAACGCCTACATCGGCAGCGCTGTTCTCGTCCTCGTGGTCGTCGCCCTGCTGCGCCGCCGCCGAGCGGAGTCGCCCGCAGGCGTACGAGGGTTCTTCGCCGTTGCCGCCCTCATCACGGTGGTCCTCGGGTGGGTCGGAGGGCCCGCGCTGAAGCTCGCCCAGCACCTACCGGTCTTCTCGAACAACCCGGTCGGTCGGATTCGCGTGATCCTCGCGCTCTGCCTGGCTGTGCTGGCGGCCATGGGGTACGACGCCCTGCTTCGGGCCCGTGAGGACAAGCGGGACCGGCGGTGGTGGCTCGAGGTGGCCGTCTGGGCAGGGCTCGCGGTCGTCGCTGCCCTCGTCGTCACGAGGCTGCGCAACAACCTCCGCCCGACGGAGCACCTGGCCGTCAGCGACCGGCAGACCCTGTACGCCGGGATCGCCACCGCGGTCGTCCTCGTGGCGGTGTTCCTCGCCCGCACCCGACTGCACCGGATGGCGGTCGCGGTCATCCCCGTGGTCGTCGTCGGCCAGGCCCTGAACGCGGTGCTGCCCTTCTGGCCGCAGATCCCCAAGCACGACTTCTACCCGACGACCGCGCAGCACGCCTACCTCGCGGCGCACCTGGACCACGAGCGGTTCCAGGGCCTCGGCTTCGCGATGTTCCCGGGCACCAACGTCTACTACGGCCTCCGGAGCCTCGGCGGCCACGCCTTCACCGCGACGACGTGGAAGGACATGATGGTCGCCGCCGACCCGATGGCCTTCCGGACGCCGACCTTCAGCACCCTGGACCCTCGCCCGGAGACGATCACCTCGCC
>JAODNB010000151.1 GCA_025464795.1 Frankiales bacterium | reverse complement strand
TGAACCCGAGGGACTGCGTCGTGATCGAGGACTCCGCCGCCGGCGTGCTCGCGGGTGAGGCGGCGGGGTGTGCGGTCCTCGCGGTCCCGAGCGTCGCTGGGGTGAGCATCCTGCCCAAGCCCCGGGTGCAGGTCGTCCACACGCTCGCCGGCGTGGACGTGCAGGCCCTGAAGGCCCTCGTAGCCAGCTGATCCTCCGGGGTCGCCCGGCTGCACACGAGCGCCCTCGCGCGCCAGGCATCACAGCAGGGCATCCGCCGCCTCGTCCAGCAGTTGCTCGGCCTGCGCCCGGAGGACGTACGGCGAGAGGGTGTGGGCGCCCCGCGGGCCGGTGAAGCGCACGACCCGGGTGGTCGACCCCAAGGGCAGGACGGCAAGGTCGTCGAGCAGCGGTTCGCCGGGGGAGATGCCGAGGGTGACCTGGACCCCGGCGTGCTCCAGAGCGCGCAGGACCTGGCTCGTGGTCGCGGGAGCGCGCGTGCTGCGGCCGGGTTCAGGCTCCCGTCGGAACCGGTCGACGAGCAGTCGCAGCGACCGCCGTACCCGCCCGAGCGCGTCCCGCCGCAGGACCTTGTCGTGCAGAAGGGGCTGCCAGGTCTGCAGGCGGGTCAGGTGGTGCAGGCGCTCTCGTGGGCTCAGGGGCGCCAGCGGCGGGGGCCACACCAGGCCGTAGCTGTTGAGGACCACGACTCCTCGCACGCGGTCATCAGCCAGTGCCGTCTGCACCGACCAGTAGCCGCCTGAGCACAGGCCCACGAGCAGGAAGTTCCCGGGCAGGCCCTCGGCGACGGCCAGGTCCAGGACGTCGCGCACCTGTGAGCGGTACTCCTCGGCGTAGAGCGCCTCCGGCCCGCTCGCGCCTGCGGCAGGCCCCTCACCCTCACCGATGCCCTCCAGGTCGACCCGAACCGAGGCGATGCCGCGCGACTGCCAGCGCTGGGACGCCTCGGTCCACAGGCGGTTCGGCCCGGAGCGGGGGGTGGCACCGGCGCCCACGAACACGGCCGTCAGGGCTGCCCCGCTGACGGGGTGCACGATGACCGAGACAGGCCCCTGGGTGACGATCCGCTCGCCACCAGCCTGGGGGAGGGGCGCCGTGGGCCCGGGGGCGGAGGCCTCCAGCCAGGCTTGCACGGTGGCCATCACCGCGACCGGGGGGACGGACAACCGGGGCTCGACGGTGAGCTCGTCGTAGCCGGGTCCAGGGGCGGAGACGGCACTGGCGAAGGCAGCGGCGAGCCTGGCGTCTGCGGGGAGCGTGCCGCGCCCGAGCACCAGGGCCCGACGGACTCGGCGCAGGTCAAGGGTCGCGACGTCGAGCTCGGCCAGCTGCTCCTGCAGGCGGGCGCCCACCGGGTAGCCGTGGACCCACAGGACCCCGTCGTGCTCGACCTCGAACGGGTCGTCGACATCACCGGTCATGCGGGCGAACGCCCGGAGCTCGCGAAGCAGCAGCCGACCCTTCGAAGGGGTGCTCCACAGCACGAGGTCGTCGACGGGAGCCCCCCTGGCCACGGCGTTGGCGGCGACCAGCCCGCCGAGGCCGAGACCGATGACGGTGAGGCGCGAGGTGCAGGTCGCTGCCTGCGTCGCCCCGAGGACGTCCTGCAGGGCTGTGGTCCACGAGTCCATGTCCTGGCCAGCGGCGTCCCCCGCGCTGTCACCCGAGCCTGGCGGGTGATAGCGCACCGTGGGGTGACCGTGCTCGGCGAGGCTCCTGGCCCAGGTCCGCAGGTTCCTGGCGGCCGCCATCCCTTCCCATCCGAAGGGGGGCACGAGCACGACAGCGGTGCCGCGGGAAGGACCAGGTGGGACGTGCAACGCAGCGAACAGCGCTCCGGCCGTGCTGGGGAACCACCCGACCTGCTCGGTCACGGCGCCCCCCAGGCGGTCAGTCCCAGATGTCCGGGTTGTCCTTGCTGATCTTCTGCCAGATGGGCTGGAACTGGAACCATCCCGCGAACTCCCCGCCCACAGTGCCATAGGTGGCCTCAGCGTTGGCGTCATCGATGACGATCGGGGTGCCCGCCGCGTGGGCCATCAGCTGCGACTGCGAGGTGCGCTCGAGGGTGAGGAACCACCAGGCCGCGCTCTCGACCGAGTGGCCGACCGTGAGCATCCCGTGGTTGCGCAGGATCACGGCCTTCTTCGTCCCGAGAGCCCGCCCGATCTTGTCGCCCTCCTCGGCGTCGAGGACGACGCCGGAGAAGCTCTCGTGGACACCGAAGTCGTTGTAGAAGGCGCAGGAGTCCTGGGTCAGCATCTCGATGCCCTGCGGCAGGCTGGAGAGCGTCTTGCCGTACGGCCCGTGGGCGTGAGCGGCCGCGATGACGTCCGGTCGGGCAGCGTGAACGGCGCAGTGGATCGCGACCGCCGCACCGTTGACGGCGCGGTTGCCCTCGACGACGTTCCCGGCGTGGTCGACCCGCACGAGGTCGGACTGCTTGATGAGCCCGAAGTGCATGCCGAAGGGGTTCACCCAGTAGGAGTCGGTGTGCTCGGGATCGCGAGCGGTCACGTGACCGGCGACGCCCTCGTCCAGCCCCGCCTTGCTGAACATGCGGAAGGCCGCGGCGAGGGTGACCTTGCGGTGCATCCGCTCTTCCTCGACCGTCGCGAACGTCTGGGGGAGCGGCATCTCGAGCTGAGCACCCACGGCGATCGTGCTGGGGGGCATCGGATCAGTGGCATCGAGCGTGGTCATCGGAGCTCCTCCTCAGGTTCGATGCTCCAGTGTTGCACCGTTCCCCAGATCTGAAAAGAGGCCTGTTCACTCTCCGGGGGAGGCGCTCCGCTGCTGGGCGAGGACGTGTCGCGCCTCAGGCTCGGAGAGGTCCGGCGGGCTCTCCGGCCACGGCAGCAGCGTCCCGCCCTGCTCCGGGCAGAACGCCTGGTGGTCGCACCAGTCGCACAGCTTGCTCACGCGGGGCCGGAAGTCACGGGCCTGCGTCGCCTTGTCGATCGCCTCCCACAGCGCGAGGAGCTTGCGCTCGGTCGCGAGCAGGTCGTGCTCATCGGGGGAGTAGCTCAGCACCTCACGGTCGCCGAGGTACATCAGCTGCAGCCGCTTGGCGATGATCCCGCGAGTGCGCCAGAGCACCAACGCGTAGAACTTCATCTGGAACAGCGCCTTGCCCTCGAACGCCTCCCCCGGGGACCTCCCGGTCTTGTAGTCGCACACCCTCAGGGCTCCGTTCGGGGCCACGTCGAGCCTGTCGACGATGCCCCGAAGCCGGAGCCCGCCAGGCAGGACGACCTCCACGAAGGACTCCCGCTCCGCCGGCTCGAGGCGCTGCGGGTCCTCGAGGCTGAAGTAGCCGTCCAGCAGGGCTTTCGCGGACGTGAGCCACTGGGCCAGCTCGGACTCGTCCGGGAACAGGGACGCGACCTCGGGCTCCTGCTCGACGAGCTTCGCCCACTCCGGGGCGAGCATCGCGGCCGCCGCAGCGGGGGTGCGCTCGAGGGCCGGGAGGTCGAACAGCCGCTCCAGCACCGCGTGCACGAGGGTGCCGCGGATGGCGGCGGACGAGGGCGCCTGGGGGAGCCGGTCGATCGTCCGGTAGCGGAACAGCAGCGGGCAGGTCATGAAGTCACCGGCCCGCGACGGCGACAGCGACCCCACGACGGGGAGCGGCAGGTCGACGGCAGCGGTGCTCATGCCTGGAAGGTACGGCGAGGGCCGGACACTTCCTGCGCCCCACGCCGATCTGTGGAGAACACGTGGTGTTCACACCGCCGTAAAGGCGGCCGGGTTCAGTGCTCGGCATGGATGACAAGCAACCTGTCGAGCACGAGCTCCCGCCCGTCGCGAACCCCCGCCGAACCCGCCGCTAGGGCTAGACCACTCGGTTCCTGAGGGCGCCGAGGCCCTGCACCGTGATCTCGACCTCCTGGCCCGGAGCGATCCAGCGCCGGAGGTCCAGACCGCAGCCGCCTCCGAAGGTCCCCGACCCGAGCACGTCGGTCGGCCACAGGTCCTCGTCCTGCGAGGCGTGCGAGAGCATCTGCCCGAACGTCCAGTGCCGACCTGCCGTCGAGCCCGAGGACCACAGCTCGCCGTCCACCGTCACCGTCACGGCGTGGTCCGCCTCGGGGTCCCACTCGTCGGGCGTGACGATCCACGGTCCGAGTGACGTCGCGAAGTCCTTCGCCTTCGACGGGCCGAGTCCGACGGACATCTCGTCCTTCTGGACGTCCCGCGCCGACCAGTCGTTCATGATCGTGTAGCCGAACACCGCCTGGGGCGCCTCCTGCGCACTGAGGTCGCGGGCCTTGCGCCCGACCACGGCGGCCACCTCGGCCTCGTAGTCGAGCTTGCGCGTGTACGAGGGCCAGGCCACGTCCTCCTCCGGCCCGACGATCGACCTGCGGTTGCCCTTGAAGTAGACGGGCACGCGCTCCCAGGCCTCCGGCAGGGGCCGCCGCATCTCGGCGTGGGAGCGGAAGGCGAAGAAGTCCCGAAGGCTGTTGGGCGCGCGCAAGGGAGCGGCGAAGCGCACCTCGTCCCCCCGTACCCAGCCGAGGCCGTCCTCGGGAGCAGACCGGACGAGGTCGGTGACCCGTTCCTGGGTCGCGGGGGAGCTCTCGACCAGGTCCACGAGGTCCGCCGGAGTCTCAGCGTCACGTGAGCGGGCCCACGCCCCCACGTCGAGCACGCGGAGGACGTCGTCTCGGGCTGCCACGGCACCCAGCCGAGGAGTGGTGGTGCTCGGCGTCAGGAAGGAGCACCATCTCACTACGCTTCACGCCCCTTTCTGCCGATGGACTGCCTGTGACGACGTACGCGACGGGATCGTCGCAGACCGCCAGCGCTCGCCCTGACGAGCCCTCTCCGGTGATGAGCGCGGTGCTCGCTGCGCTGGCGGGTGTCCGCGTGAACCAGCGCGTCATGGTCATCGGGCACGGACCGATCGTCCGGCGCGCGCTCGAGGCAGGCACCGGGTGCCCGCTCGTCGAGCAGGCTCCGGCCGACGTGGTCGTGGCGCTCATGGCTCCTGACGTGCCCGGCGCGGTCACCTGCCTGGCGCCCGGTGGTCGGATCGTCGCGATCGCGGCTGACAACGGTGCTGTCGAACGGACCACGCAGCGCCACGGCCTCGTGCTCCGCCACACCGAGATGGTGGGCGGTCGGGTGGTCTGGTCGGCCTCTCCGCCCACGTAGACGCCCACGTAGGCTTCGGGAGTGGCAGACCCCCGGTTCCGCAGCGGTGTGCTCATCGGGCGCGTCGCGGGCGTCCCGATCCTGCTCATGCCCTCCTGGTTCCTGTTCGCCGCCTACCTCGTGATCAGCGGCCAGTCCCTGCTCAGCGACCAGGTCGGGCAGGGCGAGGCCTACTGGGTCGCCGCCGCGTTCGTCCTGATGCTGCTGGCCAGCGTCGTCCTCCACGAGATCGGTCACTGCCTCGTCGCCCGGGCCTTCGACCTCCCCGTGCGGAGCATCTCCGTCACCCTCCTCGCAGGGCTGACGGAGATCACCGAACCGCCGCAGACCCCGGCGCGCGAGTACGCCGTCGCGGTGAGCGGCCCGATGGTCTCGCTGCTGCTGTCGGGTACGGGAGTTGCCGCGGCGAACCTGTTCGACCACGGGTCCACCGTTCGGCTGCTGTTCGAGGGCGTGGCCGTGACGAACGGAGCGATCGCGGCTCTGAACCTGCTGCCCGGCCTTCCCCTCGACGGGGGACGCGTCCTGCGCAGCGTGCTGTGGCAGCTCGGGAAGGACCAGGAGCGAGCCACCCGGGCCAGTGCCCGCGCAGGCATGGCGATCGCTCTGGTCGTGGTCCCGGGGCTGCTGATCGGCGTCCTCCCCGCCCTCGGGGTGGGCCGACGGGACGCCAGCACGATCGTGCTGTCTGCCCTCGTGGGCGCGTTCATCTACATCGGGGCGGTGGGCGCGCTGCGACGGTCGAAAGCCGTCTCCAAGCTGCCCCTGGTCTCTGTGACGGCACTCGCCCGCCCGGCACTTCCTGTGACGGCGAACCTGCCGCTCGCTGAGGCCGTCAGGCAGGCGCACGAGCTCGGGGCGCGGGGGCTGCTCGTCGTCGACGGCAACGGGCGGCTCGAGGGCATCGTCAGCGAGGCCTGGGTCCGCCAGGTGCCCGTCGACCGACGGCCGTGGGTGGTCGTCGCCGACGGCGCCCGCCGGCTCGAGCCCGGCCTCATGATCGACCCCGACCTGGCAGGGGAGGAGCTCCTCACGGCGATGCGCGCGACACCGGCCTCGGAGTACGTCGTCACCGGCCCGTACCCCCGCGTGCTGGTGAGCTCCGACGTCGCCGCGGCCATGTCGGTCTGAGGTCGGTCTGAGGTCGGTCCGAGGTCGGCCTGAGGGCGACCTACCCTTTCGCCGGTGAGCTACGAAGCAACGCGACGGCGAGGACCGCTCAGCGCGGGCGACCAGGTGCAGCTGACCGACCCCAAGGGCCGGATGCACACGATCACGCTCGAGGTGGACAAGCAGTTCCACACGCACAAGGGGATCCTCGACCACAACGCCCTCATCGGCGGCCCGGACGCCGTGACGGTGGCGATCGGAACCACGACCTACCTGGCCCTGCGTCCCCTGATGCCGGACTACGTCCTGTCGATGCCGCGCGGCGCGCAGGTGGTCTACCCCAAGGACAGCGCGAACATCGTCGGGATGGCTGACATCTTCCCCGGGGCGCACGTCGTGGAGGCGGGGGTCGGATCGGGTGCGCTGTCCCTGTCGCTGCTCCGCGCCGTCGGCGAGGGCGGCCGGCTGTCCTCCTACGAACGACGGGCCGACTTCGCCGAGATCGCCCAGCGCAACGTCGAGCGCTTCTTCGGCGGCCCGCACCCGGCCTGGACCATCACGGTCGGTTCGCTGCAGGAGGAGCTCGTGGACAGCGACGTGGATCGGGTCGTGCTGGACATGCTCGCCCCGTGGGAGTGCCTCGACGTCGTCTCGAGGGCCCTGCGTCCCGGCGGCGTCCTGTGCTGCTACGTCGCCACTACGACGCAGCTGTCCAGGACCGTCGAGGGCATGCGCGAGCACGGCACGTTCACCGAGCCCGAGTCCTGGGAGACCATGCTGCGCGGCTGGCACGTCGAGGGCTTGGCCGTGCGGCCCCAGCATCGGATGGTCGGGCACACCGGCTTCCTGTGCACCACGCGCAGGCTGGCTGACGGGGTGGAGCCGCCACCGCGCCGGCGACGCCCCTCCAAGGGCATGTACGGCGAGAACGTCGCCGAGACGGGCGAGGTCGTCGCCGCGGACGCGGAACAGCCCAAGGAGCCCTTCCGCCCCAACCTGCCGTAGCACTGCCCGCTGTGTTACGACTACGAGAACACGGCGCAGTGCTGGGGGAATGAGCAGACAGGATCGCTCCCTTCGTACATAGGATGCGGTCTGAAGCACGAACCCGACGGACGACGGGGAGGTGGAGCACATGGCTGGGACGCGTGGTGGGTCCTCAGCAGGAGGGTCCGAGGCCGATCAGGTCGCGGACCTGACCGCGCAGGTCGGGTTCCTCGAAGAAGAGGTCTCGGTCCTTCGGCGCAAGCTCTCGGACTCCCCTCGACAGGTCCGTGCTCTCGAGGAGCGGCTGGCTGAGGCGCAGAAGTCGCTCGCCGGCGCGTCCGGTCAGAACGATCGCCTCGTCAGCACCCTCAAGGAGGCACGGGACCAGATCGTCGCCCTCAAGGAAGAGGTGGAGCGCCTCGCCCAACCGCCCAGCGGCTACGGCGTCTTCATCGGTCGCTACGACGACGACTCCGTCGACATCTTCACCGGCGGTCGCAAGCTGCGCGTCACGGTGTCCCCGGCTGTCGACATGGCAGCGCTCAAGCGCGGACAGGAGGTCATGCTCAACGAGGCGCTCAACGTCGTCGCGGCGCTGGCCTTCGAGAAGCAGGGCGACGTCGTGGTGCTGAAGGAGGTCCTCGAGGGCGGTGAGCGCGCGCTGGTCGTCGGGCACACCGACGAGGAGCGGGTCGTGATGATCGCCGAGTCGCTGCTGGACACCCCGATCAAGGCGGGCGACTCGTTGCTGCTCGAGACCCGCAGCGGCTACGTCTACGAGCGGATCCCGAAGAGCGAGGTCGAGGACCTCGTGCTCGAAGAGGTCCCCGACATCGACTACTCCAACATCGGCGGCCTCGCCTCGCAGATCGAAGCCATCCGCGACGCGGTCGAGCTGCCGTTCCTGCACAAGGAGCTGTTCAAGGAGCACCAGCTGCGCCCGCCGAAGGGCGTGCTGCTCTACGGGCCCCCCGGCTGTGGCAAGACGCTGATCGCCAAGGCCGTCGCGAACAGCCTGGCGAAGAAGGTCGCTGAGGTCACCGGCAAGCCGGACGGCCGCGCGTACTTCCTCAACATCAAGGGCCCCGAGCTGCTCAACAAGTACGTCGGGGAGACCGAGCGCCACATCCGGCTGATCTTCCAGCGGGCCCGCGAGAAGGCGTCCGAGGGCACGCCCGTCATCGTGTTCTTCGACGAGATGGACTCGATCTTCCGCACCCGTGGTTCGGGGGTGTCCTCGGACGTCGAGACGACGATCGTGCCCCAGCTGCTGTCCGAGATCGACGGGGTCGAGACCCTCGAGAACGTCGTCGTGATCGGTGCCTCCAACCGCGAGGACATGATCGACCCGGCGATCCTGCGCCCCGGTCGCCTCGACGTGAAGATCAAGATCGAGCGCCCTGACGCTGAGGCCGCGAAGGACATCTTCGGGAAGTACCTCGTCACCGAGCTGCCCCTGCACGCCGACGACCTCGCCGAGCACGGCGGGAACCGCGCCGCGACGCTGGCAGCGATGGTGCAGGGCGTCGTCGAGCGCATCTACACCGAGGGCGAGGAGAACAAGTTCCTCGAGGTGACCTATGCGGGCGGAGACAAGGAAGTCCTCTACTTCAAGGACTTCAACTCCGGCGCCATGATCGAGAACATCGTCGCGCGGGCCAAGAAGATGGCCATCAAGGACTTCCTCGAGAGCAGCCAGAAGGGGTTGCGCATGCAGCACCTGCTGACCGCGTGCATCGACGAGTTCAAGGAGAACGAGGACCTGCCCAACACGACGAACCCCGACGACTGGGCTCGGATCTCGGGCAAGAAGGGGGAGCGCATCGTCTACATCCGTACCCTCGTCACCAGCGCCAAGGGCAACGAGACGGGCAAGTCGATCGACACGATCTCCAACACGGGGCAGTACCTCTAAAGGACCTCCAGACGCATGCCGCACCTCGACCCCACGTGGCAGTCGTCAGCAGCGATCGCAGCCGTGGTCGTGCTGCTCTCGCTGCTCGCCCGCGCGCGCCGGTGGACACGGATCGGTGCCGCGCTCACCGAGGCCTCGATCGTCCTCATCCTCTACACCTCCTGGCAGTGGCTCGGGAGCATCACGCACCGGAACGTGGTCGGTGCCCGGAGCAACGCGCTCGCGGTCTGGCACACCGAGCAGGCTCTGCACCTGCCGAGCGAGCTGGCAGTGCAGCAGCTCGTCCTCCCGCACCCGTGGCTCGCTCAGCTCTGCAACGGCTACTACCTGTACGGGCACTTCAACCCGATGATCGCTCTGCTCGGCTGGGTGTGGCTGCGGCACCGTGAGGCGTACGGTCGGACGAGGCTCTACCTGTGCGGCCTGACCGCACTGGCGTTCGTGGCGCACTTCATCCCTGTCGCGCCGCCGCGGCTCACCCCAGGCCTTGGCTTCCACGACCTCGCTCTCGACTACGGCCAGTCGGTCTACGGCACGTTCAACGACGGGCTCTCCGGGCAGCTGCTCGCCATGCCGTCCCTCCACGTCGGTTGGGCGGTGCTCGTGGCCTACGTCGTCGTCACGACCGCCCGGAGCCGCTGGCGGTGGCTGGTCGTGCTGCACCCCGTGGTCATGGCGCTGGTCGTCGCGGCAACGGCGAACCACTGGTGGGCCGACGGGGCCGTATCGGCTGCGCTCCTCGCCGTTGTGGTGCTCGCAGACCGCACCGCTCGCAAGGCCCTGCAGCCGGCGACGCCGGCACCGGTGCTGTCCCCTGCCCGTACCCTGACGCCATGAGCGCACGGCGGGTCATGGGGACGGAGACCGAGTTCGGGGTGTCGACCCCTGGCCACGCAGGTGTCAACCACATGGTGGCCTCCTCGCAGGTGGTCAACGGCTATGCCAGCGGCACACCGGAGGGCCAGGCACGCGACCGGCGCACCCGGTGGGACTTCGAGGAGGAGAACCCGCTGCGGGACGCGCGTGGCTTCGAGGTCGGCATCGGAGGCTCCGACCACCTGCCAGGGGAACCCGACGAGGAGCTCGGCCTCGCGAACGTGATCCTCACGAACGGGGCGCGGCTCTACGTGGACCACGCGCACCCGGAGTACTCCACCCCGGAGGTCACCAACCCGCTCGACCTGGTCCGGTGGGACAAGGCGGGGGAGCGGGTGATGGAGGTCGCGGCGGAGCGGGCGCTTCAAGTACCTGGGACAGCCCCGATCCAGCTGTACAAGAACAACACCGACAACAAGGGCGCGTCGTACGGCACGCACGAGAACTACCTGATGACCCGGTCCACCGCCTTCGCGGACATCGTGCGGCATCTCACGCCGTTCTTCGTGTCCCGACAGGTGGTCGTCGGCGCGGGCCGGGTCGGCATCGGTCAGGACGGTCGTGAGCACGGCTTCCAGATCAGTCAGCGCGCCGACTTCTTCGAGGTCGAGGTGGGGCTGGAGACGACCCTCAAGAGGCCGATCATCAACACCCGGGACGAGCCGCACGCCGACCCCGAGAAGTACCGCCGGCTGCACGTCATCATCGGCGACGCGAACCTGTCTGAGGTCTCGACCTACCTGAAGGTCGGGACCACCAACCTGGTGCTCGCGATGATCGAGGACGGCTGGCTCAAGCAGAACGGCATCGACCTCGCCATCGAAGGACCCGTGTCGGCGCTGCGGGCCGTGTCGCACGACCCGACGCTGACGCACCAGGTGACCTTGCGGGACGGCCGCACGATGACGGCTCTCCAGCTGCAGATGGAGTACTGCGAGCAGGCGCGCAAGCACGTCGAGGACCGGCTCGGGTCCGATGTCGACCCGCAGACCGCCGACGTGCTGGCCCGCTGGGAGTCGACGCTCGACCGGTTGAGTGACGACGTCATGTCGCTCGCGGGGGAGCTCGACTGGGTGGCGAAGCTGAAGCTGCTCGAGGGCTACCGGCAGCGCGAGGGCCTCGACTGGGCCGCGCCGAAGCTGCACCTCGTGGACCTGCAGTACAGCGACGTCCGTCAGGACAAGGGCCTCTACAACCGCTTGGTGGCAAGGGGATCCATGGAGACGCTCGTGTCCGAGGCGGACGTGCAGACCGCCGTCCTGGCGCCGCCGGAGGACACCCGTGCCTACTTCCGCGGGCGCTGCCTGCAGCAGTACCCGACACAGGTCGCCGCCGCCTCCTGGGACTCGCTCATCTTCGACGTCGGTCGCGAGTCCCTGCAGCGGGTGCCGACACTGGAGCCGCTTCGCGGGACGAAGGCGCACGTGGGCGACCTCCTCGACAGCTGTGGCGACGCAGTGGAGCTCGTGGACACCCTGGCCGGCCGACGCTAGAGCATCGCCAGGAGCCGTCGAACCTCCCGACGGGCCTGCACGGCGCGCTGGCTGCGGTGCTGCGGCGGGGCCACTCGACCCTGGCGCCTGAGGGCAACGCCAACGGCGAGCCGTTCGGGAACTCCGAAGACCTCCAGGTGGCCGATGGCGCTGTCCTTGCTGGTCAGCTGCCCGTCGGCCTGTGTGAGCAGAGCCCGGACGCAGGACGTCAGGGCCAGGTCGACGTACTCGGTCTTCCACCACGTGCGCGGGTCCCGGAGCTCGCGGGTCCAAGCCCGCTTCACCTCCAGGGCCACAACCCCTGCCAGGTCAGGGATCTCGGGCCACACCTGGGGGTGGGCCTGGTGCAGCTCGGCCCGGGTGATCAGCGAGACCCGCCGGTCCCCGGACCAGCCGTGCGTCCACGTCGGGTGCGGCACCTCGGGGTCGCAGGGGTCGTGGACGTAGGAAGCAGCGAGGCTCGGGCCGGACTCCTCATGGGCTGCGTCGACGAGCACCCGCTCGTCGTCCGTCAGCGGGTGATCGAGGCGGAAGATGACGTCGACGTCGCTGATGCCGTGGTGGTAGCCGCCCAGGACCAGCGATCCGTGCAGGAAGGGGATCGCTCCGAGCGCCGCGATCCGTCCGCAGTGCGCGTCCACCAGGGCCTGCCCTTCCGCGACGTCATCCACGGCGCAGCTTGTCCAGGGCGAGACGCGCGGCGTCGGCCTCGTCCTGCGCCGTCGCGACTGCTCTCGCAGCCCCAGAAGCCTTGCGCACCAAGGCTTCGTGCTCCTTCTCGGCCGCGACGCGGGCGCGGTGGGCCTCCTTGAGCGCTGCCTCAGCGCCGGCCAGGCGGTCGCGCGCCTCGTCCCGCGCCACCGTCGCCTCGTCCTCCGCGCCTGCCGCTGCCGCCACCACGCGCTCGTGGTCCTCAGCCGCCCTGGCACTGGCGGCGGCCCGTCGGACGTGGTCGTCGAGCAGGCCCGCTGCCTCGAGAGCACGGGCCTCGGCTGAAGAGGTGTCCTTCTTCGCGGCCTTCTTCGCCGGTGGCTTCGCAGGCTTGGCGACGCGGGGGAGCGGTGCGACCGCACCCTCCAGGTCGACCGCTCCGAAGCCGGAGTAGGACAGCGGACGGACCAGCTGCCCCGACCGCACCGCCTCGGCACTCGCCGGATCGGCCAGCGCCGCCTCCAGCGTCGCCTCGACCTCGCGTTCCGCAGTGGTGCTCAGGTCCCGGTCGACCAGGCCGATCGCGTGCCGAGCCACGGTTGCCACCAGCTGCCGCCGCTGCTCTGTCAGGGCCCGGAGCTCCTGCCCCTGGCCGTTCAGCTGTGCCTCGAGCAGCTCCGCTCCCAGCGCCGTCAGGTCGTCCAGGAGCTTCGGGTCCTCACGCACCAAGGTGTTGATGACCCAGGCGGAGACGCTCGGCTTCCGCAGCGCCTTCAAGGCCCTGTCCGTCTTGGCGGCCGCGTCCCGGGCAGCCGTGAACTCCTCCGGAGGCAGTCCGTAGAGGTCCACGGCCTCACTCTAGGAAGCCGGTGCTGTGGACATCCGCCGTTGCGCCGTACCGTGTCCGATCCGCGGGATAGGTTCGTCGGCAGGACGTCTCGCGTCAGGTGGACCAAGGAGCAAGCGATGGCAAGCAAGGACAGCGGCGGCCAGGAGCGCGCCAGCAAGAGCACCGAGGAGGTCGAGGCCGCGCCGGTCGAGGAGGCCTCTGACGTCCACGACCGCGTCGAGGCGCTGACCGATGACGTCGATGCCCTGCTCGACGAGATCGACGACGTGCTCGAATCAAACGCAGAGGAGTTTGTCAAGAGCTACGTACAAAAAGGGGGGGAATGACCGCTTAGGTCCGGAAAGATGAGCGATTTGCCCAACGTCAATGGCAAAGCCTGCCTCGACTGCGGAAGCATCAAAGCCCTCGAGGAGTTCCCTGCGCAGAGCAAGCGGCGTGACGGTCGGGGGAGCTACTGCAAGGTGTGCATGCTCGAGCGGTCGCGGAAGAGCTACCGCAAGCGCATGGCCGCGGCAGGTCGGACGGTGCGAGACAACTACTACCTGCCACAAGGTCATCGCCGGTGTCCGGATTGCAAGCTGGTTCTACCGGAAGCGGAGTTCCCTCGGAACGTCAACAACCGCAAGGACGGTCGCAACAACTACTGCAAGCCCTGCCACAAGGCGCGGGGCGAAGCATCGAAGAAGCGCCATCACGGAAGCACCCGCAGCTACCACCTCAAGGCCCGCTATGGCATCACCGAGGCCCAAGCCGACGCGATGCTCGAGGCACAAGGTGGCCTATGCGCCGTGTGCCGCGAGCAGCCCGCCGTCCACGTCGACCACGACCACCTTTTCGGCAACGTCCGAGGCCTGACGTGCTTCAACTTCAACGGTGGTCTCGGCCAGTTCAAGGACCGTGTAGACATCATGCGCAAAGGCATTGACTACCTCGAGAGGACCAGGTCAACACAGTGGCAGAGGACTCTGCGATGTTCGGGCGTCTACCAGCTCACTTCACCGCGGACGGCAGCAGCTTCACGGCCTTCCTCGGATCTGCGCAGCCTGATCTCCTCCCGTCGAAGCTGACCTTCCCGGCAGGCACCAAGGTGGACGCGCCGCACGGGACGACGATCGTCGCGGTCACGCACGCCGGGGGAGTCGTCATGGCCGGGGACCGGCGGGCGACGATGGGCAACGTCATCGCGCAGCGGGACATCGAGAAGGTCTTCCCCGCGGACGAGCACTCCTGCGTCGGGATCGCGGGCACGGCCGGGCTGGCCATCGAGATGGTCCGGCTGTTCCAGGTGGAGCTCGAGCACTACGAGAAGATCGAGGGCAGTCAGCTCAGCCTCGAGGGCAAGGCCAACCGGCTGTCCAACATGATCCGCAACAACCTGCAGATGGCCATGCAGGGCCTCGCGGTCGTCCCACTGTTCGCCGGCTACGACACGGAGCGCGGTGAGGGCCGGATCTTCAGCTACGACGTCACCGGCGGCCGGTACGAGGAGCACAGCTTCCACAGTGTCGGCTCGGGCAGCACCTTCGCGCGCAGCGCCC
>JAODNB010000292.1 GCA_025464795.1 Frankiales bacterium | reverse complement strand
AGACGCCGCCGATCCCGGACAACTGCCAGTGGGGCATCTTCCTGCGCAACCACGACGAGCTGACCCTGGAGATGGTCACCGACGAGGAGCGCGACTACATGTACGCGGAGTACGCCAAGGACCCGCGCATGAAGTCCAACATCGGCATCGCGCGGCGGCTCGCCCCGCTGCTGGAGAACAGCAGGGACCAGATCGAGCTGTTCACCGGACTGCTCCTGTCCCTCCCGGGTTCGCCGGTCCTCTACTACGGGGACGAGATCGGCATGGGTGACAACATCTACCTGGGCGACCGGGACGGCGTGCGCACCCCGATGCAGTGGAGCGCGGACCGCAACGGCGGCTTCTCCACCGCGGACCCGCAGGCGCTCTACCTCCCGGTGATCCTCGACCCGCTGTACGGCTACCAGGCGATCAACGTGGACGCCCAGATGCGGTCCTCCACCTCGCTGCTGAACTGGACGCGCAAGATGCTGAGCGTGCGTCGCCAGCACCCGGTCTTCGGGATGGGGACGTTCGAGGAGCTCGACGCCCCCAACCCGTCGGTGTTCGCCTTCGTGCGCCAGTTCGGCGACGACATCGTCATGTGCGTCAACAACCTCAGCCGCTTCCCCCAGCCGATCGAGCTCGACCTCTCACGCTTCGAAGGCCGTACGCCCGTTGAGCTCACCGGCGGCGTGCCGTTCCCTCGCGTCGGCGAGCTGCCCTACCTGCTGTCCCTGCCGGGGCACGGCTTCCTGTGGTTCTCCTTGCTGGAGGTCAGCTCATGAGCCTGCTCGTCGACTGGCTGCCGCGGCAGCGCTGGTTCGGGGCCAAGGGCCGCGACATCACCTCAGTCGCGCAGACGTCCGCCGTCGTCCTGAGTGAGGGCGACCCGGAGATCACGCACGCGATCATCCAGGTCAGCTTCGGCGACGGCGGCGAGGAGGCCTACCAGCTGCTGCTGGGACGCACCAAGCAGACCGTCGAGCAGCGCCTGGAGTACGCCGTGATCGGCGAGGACGACGGCTACGTCCTCTACGACGCCGTGCACGACCCCTTCGCCACCGGTCTGCTCCTGCAGCACCTGGCCGCGGGCGATGAGTTCGACGGCCTGTCGTTCGTCAACGCCGACGAGCTCGATCCGGCACTGCCGGGCCGCCTCATGACGGCGGAGCAGAGCAACACCTCGATCGTCTACGGCGATCAGCTCATCCTCAAGCTGTTCCGCCGGCTCCAGCCCGGGGCGAACCCCGACATCGAGGTGACCAAGGCCCTGAGCGACGCAGGGTGCACGACCGTGGCGCGCCCGATGGCCTGGTTCGACGGCACCGTTGCCGGCGAGACCACCACGCTCGGCCTGCTGCAGCCGTTCCTGCACAACAGCTCCGAGGGCTGGGCCATGGCGACCGCGTCCGTGCGGGACCTGTTCGCCGAGGCAGACCTGCACGCCGATGAGGTCGGTGGCGACTTCGCGGGTGAGTCCGAGCGACTCGGGTTCACGACCGGCGAGGTCCACCTGCTGATGGCGCGTGCCCTGCCCTTCGCCACCGCCGGACCCGAGGACTCGGCGGAGTCCGCACAGCAGATGAACGACCGCCTCGACGCAGCCCTGGCCGCGGTGCCCGAGCTCGAGCCCCTCGCAGCGGGACTTCGGGACGCGTACTCCCGCATCGCGCATCGCACCCAGCCCGTGGCCGTGCAGCGGATCCACGGCGACTACCACCTCGGCCAGGTGCTGCGCACCCAGGAGAGCTGGGTCCTGCTCGACTTCGAGGGCGAGCCCGCGCGACCCCTGGCCGAGCGACGTGCCCTGATGAGCCCCCTGCGCGACGTCGCCGGGATGCTGCGCTCCTTCGACTACGCCGCCCGGCACCTGCTCGCCGAACGCGCGGACCAGCGCCACCTCGCCTACCGCGCGCAGGAGTGGGCCGAGCGGAACCGGGAGGCCTTCTGCGACGGGTACGCCCGAGCAGTCGGGGCCGACCCCCGCGACGAGGCCGAGCTGCTTCGCGCCTTCGAGCTCGACAAGGCGGTGTACGAGGTCGTCTACGAAGCCCGCAACAGACCGACGTGGCTCCAGGTGCCGCTCGGATCCATCGCCCGACTGGTCGGTGTCAGCGCATGAAGGAGACCCCAGTGATCACGGACAGCGTCACGTCTGCCGAGCTCGAGCTGCTTGCGGGGGGTGCGCACCACAACCCCCACGCGATCCTCGGCATGCACCCGGCGGGCAAGGGCTCGGTCATCCGCGCCCTGCGACCCGGTGCCGAAGCCGTCGTCGCCAAGGTGGGAGGAGTGGCCGTTCCCCTTGCCCACAAGGCGTTCGGCATCTGGGAGGCCCTTGTCGACGGTCCCGTCGTCGACTACCGGCTCGACGTCACCTACCACGGCACGACCTACCCAGCCGACGACCCGTACCGCTACCTGCCCACCCTCGGCGACGTCGACCTGCACCTCATCGGGGAAGGCCGGCACGAGCACCTGTGGAACGTGCTGGGAGCGCACGTGCGCACCTATCCCACCGCGACTGGCGTGTCCTTCGCCGTGTGGGCGCCCAACGCCCGCGGGGTCCGCGTCGTCGGCGACTTCAACGGCTGGAACGGCGCGTCCCACCCCATGCGGTCGCTGGGCTCCAGCGGTGTCTGGGAGCTGTTCGTCCCCGACCTCGGCGCCGGCACCCACTACAAGTTCGCCGTGCTCGGGGCTGACTCCGTCTGGCGTGACAAGGCAGACCCGATGGCCCGCCAGGCGGAGGTCCCGCCCCTGACGGCCTCCGTCGTCGCCCTCGACGAGTACGAGTGGCAGGACAGCGCATGGCTCGAGCGTCGCGCCAAGACGCAGCAGCACGCCGCTCCGATGAGCGTCTACGAGGTCCACCTCGGCTCCTGGCGGCAGGGCCTGTCCTACGTCGAGCTCGCGGAGCAGCTCGTCGAGTACGTGTCCTGGTTGGGCTACACGCACGTGGAGCTGCTGCCCGTCGCGGAGCACCCCTTCGGAGGCTCCTGGGGCTACCAGGTCACGTCCTACTACGCACCGACCTCTCGCTTCGGGACGCCCGACGAGTTCCGGTACTTCGTCGACAAGCTCCACCAGGCGGGCATCGGCGTCATCGTCGACTGGGTTCCCGCGCACTTCCCGAAGGACGAGTTCGCGCTGGCCCGCTTCGACGGCACTCCTCTCTACGAGCACGCGGACCCGCGCCGCGGCGAGCAGATGGACTGGGGCACCTACGTCTTCGACTTCGGTCGCAACGAGGTCCGCAACTTCCTCGTCGCCAACGCCGTGTACTGGCTGGAGGAGTTCCACATCGACGGTCTGCGCGTCGACGCCGTCGCCTCGATGCTCTACCTCGACTACTCGCGCGAGGAAGGGCAGTGGCTGCCCAACCAGTACGGCGGCCGCGAGAACCTCGATGCCGTCGCGTTCCTGCAGGAGATGAACGCGGTCGTCTACCGGCGCGTCCCTTCGGCGATGACCTTGGCGGAGGAGAGCACCTCCTGGCCTGGCGTGTCCCGACCGACGCACCTGGGCGGGCTCGGGTTCGGCTTCAAGTGGAACATGGGATGGATGCACGACTCGCTCGACTACGTGTCGCACGAGCCGATCTACCGCGGCTTCCACCACCACCAGATGACGTTCTCGATGGTCTATGCGTACTCCGAGAACTACGTGCTCCCGATCAGCCACGACGAGGTCGTGCACGGCAAGGGGTCGCTGCTGCGCAAGATGCCGGGCGACCGGTGGCAGCAGCTGGCGAACGTCCGTGCCTACCTCGCGTTCATGTGGGCCCATCCCGGCAAGCAGCTGCTGTTCATGGGGTGCGAGTTCGCGCAGGAGTCGGAGTGGAGCGAGGCCCGGTCCCTCGACTGGTGGCTGCTCGACACCCCTGACCACCGCGGCGTCGCGCTGCTGGTCAAGGACCTCAACACCGTCTACAAGGACACGCCGGCGCTGTGGAGCCAGGACACCGACGCGGCGGGCTTCGCCTGGATCGATGCCAACGACGCCACCGGCAACGTGTTCTCGTTCCTGCGCCTTGGATCGGACGGCTCCGCTCTTGCCTGCATCGCCAACTTCGCGGGCATGCCGCACGAGGGCTACCGCATCGGCCTTCCCTGGGCGGGTGAGTGGCACGAGGCGCTGAACACCGACGCCGATCTCTACAGCGGCTCAGGGGTGGGCAACGGCGGGACCGTCGTCGCCACCAGCGAGAGCTGGCACGGTCAGCCCGCCTCGGCTGTCGTCCGGGTCCCTCCGCTCGGCACCCTCTGGCTCACCTCGCCCGGCCCCGCCACCTGACCGGTCAGTACTGCTGGCCGAGCTCAGCCGCGAAGCCTCGCCAGGAACTCTGCGGCAGCAGCGCGGCCGCTCGAGCGCCACATGGCGAGCACGGGGGGCGGCATGTTCGACTCCATGGCCGCGATCGCAGGCGCAGGCATCTGCTCTTGCACGAGCCCGATGATGAGCCACTGCTTGTCTCCCGTGAAGGTGCGCATGCCGTGTGCCGGGAGCTCGCCCCACTCGGCCACGTCCACGTACTTGCTGGCGATGGGCAGGACCTCGCGCTCCTCCCTGTCCAGGTGCAGCGTGACCGTCGACCGGAGCTGCTCGAGCCGTGCCACCGCTTGTTCTCGGTCGTCTGCCGCGGCCGAGCGGCGCCAGGCGGCAAGGGCCGACTCGGCTGCGGCGAGGTCCTCGGTCACCCCCTCGTGCATCGCGGCGATCTCACCCACCACAGCGGCTTCCTCAGGAGTGCAGCGGGCCAGGACCCGCGGGGTCATCAGCTCGTCCTCGCCCTCGTGATGTGCGTGCAGCAACCGCAGCACGTTGTCGAGGTAGCTGCCCACGAGCTCCACCCGGGCCGTGTCGCCGTCCCGGGTCTCGGACAGGTAGGGGGCCGCGAGCGCGTCGCGGAACACCTGGTGCAGGCCGATCATGTCCCGCGTGTCGGCGAGAGGCAGTGTCGAGGTCATTCGGCGAGCCTGAGGGGCGCGGTTCCGCCGCGGACCTGAACCGGAAGAAACCGCCCGAAGTGACTACCCCGCAGCCGCTCGTCAGTCGAGCAGGCCCAGCTGGGCGGCTTTCGCAGCGGCCTCGGTGCGGCCCGACACCTCGAGCTTGGCCATGATGTGCGACACGTGCACCGAGGCGGTCTTGTCGCTCATGAACAACCTCTCGCCCACCTGCCGGTTCGTGAGCCCGGCGGCGACCAGCCGCAGGACCTCGAGCTCCCGCGGGGTGAGGGCCGCAACGGGCGTACGCGCCACCCTCAGGGCAGATCCCAGGTCGAGGCGCCCTCGTCGAGCAAGGTCCGCGATCGCCCGCTGCAGAGGGAGCGCACCCAGACCCACGGCCACTCCGGCGGCAGCGCGGAGCTCACCCGCCGCAGCGGATCGATCGCCTGCCCCGACCAGGGCCTCAGCGAGGCGCCACCGGGCGCGCGCCACCTCGTACACGTAGCCGTAGTCGAACTCAGCCACGACGGCGCGCCACGCGTCGACCGAGGACGCGCCGCGCGCACGGGACAGCTCTGCCGTGCATCGCAACAGCCACGCCCGGCCCTCCGGTCCCAGCCGGCCACCGCGGGGCCGACCCCGGCGAGCGGTCTCCTGCGCTGCCTGCTCCCACGCGGTGGCGCGGGCGACCGCTGAGGTCTCGCTGGAGGAGTCCCGGCGGACCCGGGCCGCGTGAGCGAGATCTGCCTCGGCGGCGATGCAGAGCGCCCCCAGCCAGATGCCGCCGAGGGAGTACTCGCCCCAGACGCGCGCGATCCGCTCCCAGCCCTCCTCGGCGACCCGAGAGGCAGCTGCGGCCTGCCCCTCCATCCGCAACGCGTCCGAGGCGAC
>JAODNB010000276.1 GCA_025464795.1 Frankiales bacterium | reverse complement strand
CTGCAGCAGGCGACGCCCCCGACGACGGCGGCGCTGCTGCCGCACCCCTCGCAGGGTGAGCACCAGCTGGTGCTCACCGCGCTGGACCCGGCCCTGGTCTGCCACCAGGCGGTCGCGAACGTCGTCTACGACACCGTGGCTCCGACCGTGACGGTCACCTCCGATGCTGCGGCTCGGCTGCGGCTCGGCGGCGTCGACGTCACCTCCGGCATCGCCGCCTGGGACGTGAGCGCCAGGGACGACACGGGCAAGCTCGTCTACTACAAGGTCAGCAGCGACCGGACCCGCACGCTCAGTGCCGTGAAGCCCGGTGGCCGCTACACCGTTCGGGTCCTGGCCCATGACCGTGCGGGCAACACGAGCAGCCCTCGCACCCTGGTGGTGACCCTTGCTCGCGATGACACGTCGTTCACGAAGGTCGGCCCCTGGAGCCGGTCCGCGCGTACGGGCGACTACGGCGGCACTCACCTCGCCAGCGGGAAGCCGGGGACCGCGCTGACGCTGACCACGACGACGCGGCGGCTGGACGGGTACTTCCTCACAGGTCCGAACGAGGGGTACGTGGACGTCCTCATGGACGGTCGGCGCACCGCACGCCTGGACCTCTATGCAGCCAGGTCCGGGGTCGCTCGACCGGTCCTCGCGCAGTGGCCCACGGTCGGCCTTCACACGGTGCGACTCGTGGCGACCGGAAGCCATCGAGCCAAGAGCTCGGGCAGCTCCGTCCTCGTCGACGGACTGCTCGCGCTGCGCTGAAGTCACGCTCCGTAGCAGACAGAAGGGGGCAAATCGGGAGATACTTCCCCACGAACTGACTGATCGTTACCGACTGTTCACCCGTTAGCGTGAAAGCCGATGGCCCAGGGGCGACGACCCCCTAGCCATGAAGAAGCTCGTGACCCTCTTGGCCGCCGCTGCCGCGGGCGCGATCTCCTTGACCGGCGCGCAGGCCCCCGCAGCGCCGTCGCACGTGATGACGATCCAGACCGGCATCCAGACCAGCGCCGCTGTCGTCCCGCTCGCCGTGCACTGCCGCACCGGCCTGCGACCGATCGTGGCCATCGCGACCACCGGCCGGCCCGGTACCAGGGTCCCCTTCTCCGTCCTCATCAACGGCAAGGTCGCGCGGACCGGTGTCCTGACGGCCAACGCGAGCGGGACGTACGCCACCTCGGCTGAGGTGGTCGACAACCACCGCAACTCGGTGAACCTGGTGCTCGTGAGCCACTCCGCTGTCTACGGCGTCGTCGCCCCCGCGTGCACCAAGCCCGTGCCGACCTCCGGCGTCGCAGCGTCGGCAGCTCGCGGCAGCGCGTCGTCGTACTCGCTCAACCACAACAGCAACGGCTCCGTCTCTCGCTGGAACCCGTGCGACGGGCCGATCCACGTCCGGGTCAACGCCGGCAAGGCTCCCGCGGGCGCGCTGGCCGATGTCACGACGGCGCTCGCTGCCCTCGGCAAGGCGACCGGGCTGAGCTTCGTCTACGACGGCGCCACCAGCTTCGTCCCGACGCACGCCAACTCCTCCTCGCAGCCGGCACGGCTGGTCATCGCCTGGGCGCCGCCCGGTACGGGCGCGGGGCAGTCCGACTACTACGGTGCCGGCGCGGTCGGCGAGGGCGGCTGGCGCTCCAGCGGCAGCAGCAGTGACGGCGGTACTACGTGGAAGTGGCAGATCGTGCAGGGCTTCGTCGTGGTGGACCCGTCGGTCTCCCTGGCCTCCGGCTTCGGTACGGGCATCACCCGCGGCGCGCTGCTCCTGCACGAGCTCGGTCACGTCGTCGGCCTCAACCACACCGGTGACACCTCGCAGGTCCTCTACCCGACGCTGCGCTCCGCGACGGTCGGCAGCTACGGCGCCGGCGACCTGACCGGCCTCAAGGCCGTCGGTGCGACGAACGGCTGCACGACGGCCTCCTGAGCGCTAGAGTCATCCCTGACTGCAACAGGGGGATGACAGGTGTCGACGAAGCCGATGGCTCAGCCGCTCCGGGCGCTGATGGGCACGATGAACGCGCTGAGCAAGCTCAAGGTCGGACCCTCTCTGGAGTCCGTCATGAACAAGCCGCACGCAGACCGGATCGCCCACCTGAACCCGGCCATCATGGCGCGCAAGGTCACCGCGGACATCTCCACCGAGGACGTCGAAGTCGAGGGCCGCGGCGGCAAGATCGCCGTCCGGGTCTACAAGCGACCTGACACCCCGCCCGGTGCCCCCGGCTACCTGTTCATCCACGGCGGCGGCTTCGCCCTCGGCGGCGTGGCGTTCTGCGACCACGTCTGCCGCGAGCTCGCCGACCGCAGCGGCTTCGTCGTCGTCGGGCTGTCCTATCGGCTCGCGCCCGACTTCCCCTTCCCCGCGGGGATCGAGGACTGCCAGGACGTCTTCACCTGGATGGCCAAGGAAGCACCCGGCGGCCTCGACCCCGAGAAGCTCTTCGTCGGCGGCGAGAGCGCCGGTGGCAACTTCACGTCGCTCCTCGCGATCTGGGCACGTGACAACAACGGGCCCCGGATCCTGCAGCACTCCCCGATCTACCCGCTCACCGACTTCACGGCTGAGCTCATCGACTGGAGCGAGGGCAACGCCGGCAACCCGGGCGTGACGCCCGCGGTCTGGGACATGGCCGGCAAGGCGTACTGCCAAGACCACCCCAAGGACGACCCGCTGCTCAGCCCGCGCTTCGCCGACCACGCCGGGCTGCCACCAGCCCTCGTCGTGACGTGCGGCCACGACATCCTGCGCAACGAGGGCATCGCGCTGGCTGAGTCCTATCGGGCCGCCGGAGTCGAGACGACGCACGTGCACATGGAGGACATGCCGCACGGCCACCTGCTCGCGACGCGGCTGACCAAGAGGGCCTACGAGACGATGGATCTGATGGTCGCTGAGGCCAAGAAGCA
>JAODNB010000134.1 GCA_025464795.1 Frankiales bacterium | reverse complement strand
GCTGGGTCGTGTGGAGCGCCCGGTCTGCGCAGCTGGTGGAGCACGGGCTGCGTCCCCGTGCCGTCTGGGACCTGGCCGCCGTCCACAAGGTCCTGCACGGCGGTCGGCGGGATGACCCGGCCGCTGTGTGGGCGGCTGCCCATGGGCAGTCCGCGCCGGCCCTGGCAGGTGAGGACCTCACGCTGCTCGACTCCACGCTGTCCGTCGTCCAGGGGTTCGACGGAGCGGTCCGGGCCGATGGCTCTCTCCACCCGGACGCCGAGCGAGCCACAGACCCCGCTGAGTGGGCGAGGCTGGCACTGCAGGTCCAACGACTGCAGGAGGCCGCCCTCAGGGAGCTGCCGGACCCACGGCCTGAGCCCTCGGGACCGCCGCTGGCGGTCGTCACGGCGTGGGCCGAGTCAGCGGCGGCAACCCTGTGCGTCGAGCTGGAGCACGACGGTCTGCCCGTCGACCGGACCGAGGCGGTGCGGCTCATCTCCGCGGCGATCGGGGACGGTGACCGCCACGAGCGCGACACCCCCGTACACGCTCTTCTCCGTGGTGACCGGGTCGACCTGCGCAACCCCGCTTCGGTACGAGAGGCGCTGCTGCGGCTGGGCATCGACGTCCCGGACACGCGGTCCTGGCGGCTCGAGCCCTACCGCCAGGCGCACCCGGTCGTCGACGCGCTGCTCACCTGGCGCAAGGCGGAGCGGATCGCCACGACGTACGGCTACGCGTGGCTCGAGACGCACGTGGGACCCGACGACCGGCTTCGCGGGGAGTGGACCGCAGCGGACGGCGGAGCGGGCCGGATGACCGCCTCCGCCGGCTTGCACTCGCTGCCCGCCGAGCTGCGCTCGGCCGTCGCGGCCGACCCCGGCTTCGTGCTCGTTCGCGCGGACCTCGGTCAGGTCGAGCCGCGCGTCCTGGCCGCGGTGTCGGGGGACCGAGGGCTGGCACGGGCCGCGGCCGAGGACGACATGTACACACCGGTCGCCACCCAGCTCGGAGTCGACCGCCCGACGGCGAAGATCGCCGTCCTGGCCGCGATGTACGGCCAGACCAGCGGTCCCGCAGGGCAGGCGTTGAAGCAGATGGAGCAGGCCTACCCGGTCGCGCTCGCCTACCTGCGAGCCGCCGAGGAGTCGGGGCGGATCGGCGTCGACGTGCGCACCCACGGCGGTCGGCTGGTTCGGGTGGGCAACGGGGGAGTCGGCCGCTACGCGCGGAACGCTGTCGTGCAAGGCGCGGCGGCCGAGCTGTTCAAGGCCTGGGCCGCAGCCGTACGCAACGGTCTCGGCCCCCAGGGGCGGGTGGTCCTGTGCCTGCACGACGAGCTGCTCCTGCACGTCCCCGCCGCCGACGGCCAGGCTGCCGTCGCCTTGCTGCACACGGCACTCGCCTCGACGAGTGCGCACTGGGCCAGAGGGTCGGGCGTCCGTTTCGTGGCGGACGTGGCCGTCGTGAACCGCTGGTCCGAGGCGAAGGGCTAAGCCTCCGGTACCTCTTCGTAGACGACCGGCTCGTTCGACGGCATCGCCTCGGTGATCGTGCGCAGGATCGCCATGCCCTGGCTGGCCAGGCTCGCCACAGTGCCGTTGAGGCCCTCTGCCCCGTTGAGGACCGTGAGGTTCGCGCCCTGCAACCCCTCAGCCGCCGCCCGCAGGAGCTCCGGGAGCTGCGCGATCAGCTGCTGGTCCAGGGCGATGCGCCCTTCAGCCGCCGCAGCGCCGGCACTCAGCTTCGTCGCCTCGGCCTGCGCCTTGGCCAGGGTGCGGATCCGCTCGGCCTCCGCCTCGGCAGGCTTCACGACCTCCGCGATCAGCTGGGCCTCCCGCAGCTCGGCGTTCTTCGCAGCCACCAGGGCCTGCTCCTGGAGCACGGCCTGCTGGGCCTGCGCCGCGGCGAGCGGACCCGCTTGAGCCTGCTTGGCCTCAGCCTGGTCGATCTCGGCCTGGTACTCGGCGCGCTTGATCGCGGTCTGCCGGGCGAACTCAGCCTGGTTGCGGTCCGACTCCTGCTCAGCCATGGCGCTGGCCTGGTTCGCTGCTGCCTGCGCGATCTTGGCGGCCTGCTGCACCGTGGCCTGGTGCGGCGCCGCGAGACTCGCGATGTAGCCCGAGCCCTTGTCGTCGATGCTCTGGATCTGCAGCGAGTCCACCGTCAGACCGAGATGCCCCATCTCCACCTTGCTGGCGTCCAAGACGTTCTCGGCGAGCGTCTGGCGCTCCCGGATGATGCTCTCGACGGTCATGGACCCGACGATGCTGCGCAGGTGGCCGGCGAAGATCTGCCCCGCCAGGGCGTCCATGTGGTCCTGGTCGTCGAGGAAGCGCTGCGCCGCGGCAGCGATGCTCGCGCTGTCGCTGCCGACCTTGAAGGCGATGACCGCCTTGACGAGCAGCGTGATGCCCTGCTGCGTCACGCAGTCGTCGGTGACGACGGCCTCGCGCATGGCGAGCGACAGGAAGTTCGCCTTGCGGAACACCGGCATGACGAAAGCGCCGTGGCCGGCCACGATCTTGAAGGGCAAGGTGCTGTCGCCCGTCTGCTTCTGCTTGCCGCCCGAGATGAGCATGGCTTCGTTGGGCGAAGGCACCTGGTAGAAGAACACGACGAGCCTCCTAGACGGTCCACGGCTCCACGTCGACGGTCCGGTCGCCGCGGTGGTGGACGACGAGCACCCTACGGCCGAGGGGCACCTCTTCGCGGGCATGGGCGAAGTAGCGCTCCCGGATCCCGTCCACGATGAGGCTGACCTCGCCCGGGTCGTCACCGCCCTCGATGCGCACGACGACGTCGCCGACCGTGCCGACGAGCTCCTCTTCCATGCTCCTCAGGCTAGGCCGACGAGCCACCGATCCGTCCTCCGAGCCGGGACT
>JAODNB010000253.1 GCA_025464795.1 Frankiales bacterium | reverse complement strand
CCGACTCGAGCAACCGGCTGTCCCAGACGGTCAACAACGACAGCGCGGCCGACCACCAAGGTGCGGCCCTCGACGAGATCGTCACGCAGAACACCGGCTACAGCGCCCTCACCGGCAAGAAGCTGGTGCCGTACGAGTCGACGGCGCCGGTCAGCTCCATCACCGACCCGGCCGGCGACAGCCTGTTCAAGCCGCTCGGTGGCACCTACGTACCCGGGGCGGACGTCCTGGGAGTCAAGGTCGAGAAGGTCGGCGCCAACATGGCCTTCACGATCAAGACGAAGGGCTCGCTGTTCAGCGCTGCTCGCGCCGCGGGGGTGCCTACCGCCCAGCTCACGATCCGCTGGCAGGTCGGCGACACCCTCTACTTCGCGGCGGTCCAGGAGAACGTGGCAGGCGTGGACAGCTTCTTCGGAGGCAAGACCGACTCCGTCGACCTCTGCTCGGTCTCCGGCTGCAAGCCCAACTACCTGACCTACAACGCGGCTCCGTACCCCGGGGTCGTGTCCGGCTCGGGCTCGCACGACGGCGACTACCGCATCAACATCCCGCTGTCCGCGCTCGGGAACCCCACGAGCAAGACGGTGCTCGAGGAGATGATGGCGTTCGTCACCGTCAACCCGAGCGGCGGCGGCGTGCTGCCCCAGGACAACGTCACCAACTACTTCGACGAAGCTCCGCTGCAGATCGAGGGGACGCGTACGTTCAACGCGCGGTTCGGGGCGTCGGCCGTGTCCGGACCTGGGGCACCGCTCATGCCGGGCACCCAGCCGGTTCCCCCGACCAAGCCGTCCGGGTCGGGCGGACAGGGGCTGGCGGCCACCGGCCTCGGACTGGGGCTCCCCGTCCTCGCTGCAGCCCTGCTCGCCTTCAGCCTCGTGGTGCTCCGCCGCCGCCGCACCTGACCCACCGCCACGAGGCCATGTCAGGTGGCCAGGTGTGACCAGGCCGCCCATCTCGTTCGGGTGGTTTCGACCCGCTGCGCTCCATGTCGTTCCGCCGTCCGCCGAAGCAGACGTGGGGCTCCCTTAAGGCCTCCACCCCTATCGGAGGCGCACTGTGCTCACGAGCCGTGTCAGACGGCTGGCGCTCGTCGCCGCTGTGCTGGCGTACGCGTGCGCGCTGGGGCTCGGGCAAGGCCAGTGGGTGGTTCAGGTCGACGACCTGGGCGCCTGCGTGGCAGCTCTCGCGGCCTGCGCGGCGGCGGCCGTTCGAGCTCGTACGCGCACGGGCCGGACGCAGCTCTCCTGGGCGCTCGTCAGCGCGTCCTTCGGATCGGCTGCACTCGGCGAGCTCCTGTGGACCTGGTACGAGCTGGTGCTCGGTCAGGAGACGCCCTACCCCTCGCCCGCGGACGCCTTCTACCTCGTCTTCCCGGTACTGGCACTCATCGGGATGCTCCTGCGCCCCTCAAGCGCCTTCGCGGGGCAAGGCCGGGCCCGCGCCGTCCTGGACGGGCTGCTCATCTCGGGCTCGTTGTTCGTGCTGGGTTGGGTGTCCAGCCTGGGGGCCGTCTTCGCCGACACGTCGAGCTCGACGCTGCAGCTGGCCGTCTCGCTCGCCTACCCGATCGGCGACCTGCTGGTCCTGACGACCGTCATGATCCTGCTCGCGCGGAACGGCAGGAGCACCGAGCTCTGCTTGCTGGCGGGTTCCCTGGCCGTCCTCGCGCTCTCGGACAGCGCGTACACCTACCTCACCTCGCTCGGCACCTACTCGACGGGCAACCTGCTGGACGTCGGCTACCTCGCCGGGTACCTGCTGGCCGCCGAGGCCGCCCTGGTGGACACCCGAGACCGCGAGGACCGCGAGGACCGCGAGGCCTCGTGGGCGGTGGTCCTGCTCCCCTACGTGCCGCTGGCTGCGGCCGTCGCGGTGCTCGGCTGGCACCTCGGGTCTGTGCTGCTCGACCCTGCCCTCGCGGTCGGCAGCTCCCTCGTGGTCCTCGTGGTGATACGGCAGGCCCTCACGGTGGTCGACAACCGCATCCTGGTGGCGCGGGTGCTCGAGAGCCAAGCCCAGCTACGCTACGCCGCCTTCCACGACGGCCTGACCTCGCTGGCCAACAGAGCCCTGTTCCAGGACCGGCTGTCGCACGCCGTTGAGCTGCACCAGCGGCACCTGCGTCCTGTCTCCGTCCTCATGATCGACCTCGACGACTTCAAGAGCGTCAACGACAGTCTCGGCCACGCCGCAGGGGACGAGCTGCTGATCACGGTCGCCGACCGGCTGCGGTCGGTGACCCGCGCAGCGGACACGGTGGCGCGGCTGGGCGGCGACGAGTTCGCCATCGTGCGCGAGGAGGACGACGACCCGATCGACCTGGCCGACCAGGTGCTGCTCGCCCTGTCGCGACCGCTCGTCCTGCAGGGGCGCGTGCTGAGGATGCAGGCCTCCATCGGGGTCACCCTGCTGAACGCCGATGCTGCGCCGCTCGAGGCCTCGGACCTGCTGCGTCGTGCGGACCTCGCGATGTACGCCGCCAAGCAAGCCGGCAAGGGCTGCGCCGCCTCCTACGAGGAGGGAATGACCGACGAGGCGGACGACCTCGACCTCCGCTCCGACCTGGTGCGGGCGGTGCACGCCGGCGAGGTGACCGTGTTCTTCCAACCCGTGTACGGGCTCACCGGCACCCTGATCGGCTTCGAAGCGCTGTCGCGATGGGCGCGCGCGGGGGTCCCCGTGGCCCCGGACGTGTTCATCCCGGCGGCCGAACGAGCAGGGGTTCTGCAGCTGCTCGACGAGAACGTGCTCGAGCAGAGCTTGACCCTCCTTCGAGACGCACCCGGTCAGGTCTTCGTCACCGTGAACGCGGGCGCGGCGCAGCTCACCGATCCTGGCTTCGCCGAGCACGTCCGCAACCAGCTGACCCGGCACGGCATCGAGGCCGGCCGCCTGGTCATCGAGGTCCCCGAGCACAAGGCCTTGGAGCAGGACGCCGCTGCCGCGCGCCACACCCTGGACGGACTGCGCGCCGCCGGCGTACGGCTGGCCCTCGACGACTTCGGTGTCGGCTACTCCTCCCTCGCGCGGCTCCAGGAGTTCCCCGCCCACATCGTGAAGATCGACCGCTGCTTCATCACGCCTCTCGGGCGGCCAGGCGCCGACAGCGAGCTGCTGAGCGCCATGATCGACCTGGCCCACCGGACCGGCTCGGCCGTGATCGCCGAAGGCGTCGAGCGGCAGGAGGAGCTCACCGTGCTGAGGGACCTGGGCTGCGACGCGGTCCAGGGCTACCTCCTCGGGCGTCCCGTGCCCGCCCGCGAAGCAGCCGCCCTGATGCGCACGGTCACGGCCTCCGCCGTCGTCTAGCCCTGCCGCGCTCGCCTCCATCGTCGGATAGGCCTGCCGCGCTCGCCTCACCCGTTGCTGGCTCTGCCGCGCACACAAAGTCGCTCCCCCGCGGCGCGCCGGCGCTCAGCGTCGTGGGCTCTGCCGGCGTTTGTGTGCGACGAGCACACATACGGCTCCAGCAGGACGAGTGGCACGCTCGCCCTCTTCCCGTGCCTCTGGGTCTGTGTGCAGATCGAGCGCTGTGGACAGGCAACGACGCGAGGTCAGGAAACGCGCGACGCTTCGCACATGACGGACGCGTGCTCGGCGCAGGAAGCCCTGTGGCGGCTGGGACCCAGAGCGGTGCTCAGTCACGAGGAGGCTGCCCGACGCCACGGGATCGAGCTGGTCGAGGACGACGGCACGCGGCGCATCACAGTTCCCCGCAACCGCAGCCGAGCGTCGGCCCCCGGGT
>JAODNB010000234.1 GCA_025464795.1 Frankiales bacterium | reverse complement strand
ACATCACGGACGCCAACCACGGCACCGTGCCCATCAGCAAGGTGGTCGGTCGCGCGTTCACGGTCGTCTACCCGTTCGGCCGGGCCGGGACGCTGGGCGTGCCGGCGACGTTCAAGCACGTCGCTCTCCCCGAGACGCCGCTGGAGCTCGGGCTGCTCGGCGCCCTTCCGGTGGTGGCGGTCCGCCGCCGCCGGCTGCACCAGCGCGCGTGAGCTAGCTTCGCGGCGAGTTCACGAGCATCTCGGCCGCGCGCACCACGTGCTCCCAGAGGGCCTCGCGGACCTCCTCGGTGACGTCGATGCCGAGAATGGCCTTCTGCATGTGACCGAGCCACGCGTCTCGCTCGCGCTCCCCGATGACCCAGCCGGCATGGCGCATCCGCAACCGCGGGTGCCCCCGGTTGTCGGAGTAGGTCGTCGGCCCGCCCCAGTACTGCATGAGGAACAGCGCCAGCCGGTCACGCGCGCCCGACAGGTCCTCCTCGGGGTACAGCGGCCGCAGGATCGGGTCCATGGCGACGCCGTCGTAGAACGCGTCGACGAGCTCTCGGAAGACGGCCTCGCCCCCGACGGCCTCGTACAGGTTGTCCATGTTGGTCATTGTTCCTCAGGCTAAGCGCTGCCCGAGGGCCAGTGAGATCCCCGCCGCGGCGAACGCGGCGAGCACCCGCTCGCGCAGCTCACGCTCGACGGACCCGCTCTCGTCTGGCGTCGTGCGCACCACCACCCGCAGCACCGCGCCGTCCGTGAGCGCCTGCACGCCCCACACCGTCGGCGGTCCGAGGATCCGGGAGGCGTAGGCCTCGTCCTCGCACAGCTGCTCGGCCACCTCTTGCAGGAGCGCGCGAGCTGCGACGAGATCTGTGTCGAGGGCGACGGGCAGGTCGACGACGGCACGCGACCAGCCCTGGCTCTTGTTGCCGATGCGAGCGATCTCGCCGTTGCGGATGTGCCACACGGTGCCCTCGACGTCCCTCAGGCGGGTGGTCCGCAGAGACACCGACTCGACCGTCCCGATGGCGGGTCCTGCGTCGATGGTGTCACCGACGCCGTACTGGTCCTCGAGGAGCATGAACATGCCGGTGAGGAAGTCCTTCACGAGGTTCTGGGCCCCGAAGCCGACGGCTACCCCGACGACCCCAGCGCTCGCGATGATCGGCGTCAGGTCGAGCCCGAGCTCCGACATGACCATGGCGCCCGCGACCGCCCCGACGGTGAAGGAGGCGATGCTGCGCAGGACGGAGCCGAGGGTCTCAGCGCGCTGGCGCCGCCGCTCCGACAGCACACCGCCCTTCTGTGCGGTGCTGATCACCCGCTGGACGACCCTGTGCAGCAGGAACCGCAGGACGAGCGCCAGGGCGAGGATCAGCAGGACCCGAAGCCCGTGCGCGACCAGGTCCTGCCCGTTGTCGTCGAACCACTGCTGCACCTCGCTCATCTCCAGGACCCTAGTGACCCTCGGCCACACTCCGTCATTGCCGTAGCGCATCCGAGGAGCGTCGGGCAGGATGCCCTCAGGGAGGACGTCATGGCCGGACCACCAGCGCCCGCGCAGGCGCTCGTGCTCAACGCGAGCTATGAGCCGCTGTGCGTCGTGTCCGGTCGGCGGGCCGTCGTGCTGGTGCTGACGCAGAAGGCCGTCGCCGTGGCGGACGGCGACGGCGTGCTGCACAGCGAGCGCACCGACGTGACGGTTCCCGTCGTGGTCCGCCTGACCCGCTTCGTTCGGGTCCCCTACCGCGGGGCAGTGCCCCTCACCCGACGTGCGGTCTTCGCTCGCGACGGTCACCGCTGCGTCTACTGCGGTGCGCCGGCGACGAGTCTCGACCACGTGATCCCCAAGAGCCGAGGCGGTCCGCACGCCTGGGACAACGTCGTGTCGGCCTGCGGGCGCTGCAACCACGTCAAGGCCGACCGTGGGATCGCCGAGCTGGGCTGGCGGCTGCGGCGCGCGCCGGTCGCGCCCACCGGCGCCGCCTGGCACATCGTGGGAGCCAAGCGGGTCGACCCGAGATGGCGTCCCTTCCTCGGTGGCGACGAGGCGGACGAGGCGCTGTGGGGCACCCCCGCATGAGCGTCCCCGTGGAAGACGGCGCCCTCCTCACCAGGCTTCGACCCGCACGGGCGGACGACGCCGCGGTGCTGGCCTCCTGGCGGGCGGAGCCGTGCTCGGTGTACGAGGACTGGGCCGGCCCGCAGCCACCAGGCGTACCCGGCGAGGTGCGGCTGCTCCCGCCTGCTGGTGGGGGAGACCTCATCGTCACCGACGGGGACGATCGCCCGATCGGAACGGTCAGCTGGCACCCCGTCCTGCTCGGCCCCACCCTGGGCTCGCAGGCGATGGACATCGGCATCTCGCTGCAAGCGTTCGCTCAGCGCCAGGGACACGGGTCGCGCGCCCAGCGGATGCTCGCGCGCTACCTGTTCACGACCACCCCCGTCCACCGGGTGCAGGCGACCGCTGACGTCGAGAACATCGCAGGGCAGCGGGCCTTGGAACGGGCTGGGTACACCCGCGAGGGGATCCTGCGCGGGGCCCAGTGGCGGCGGGCGGACTGGCACGATCTGGTGTCATATGCCTGCCTGCGTGACGATCACTGATCGCTGGGCACACTGTCCCGTGTGACTCTCGAGCAGCTCGCTGCCGCGCACGGCGTGGCCACCTCCTACGACGACTGGTCCGGCCGCCGCGTGCCGGTCTCCGTGACGGCGATCACCTCGGCCCTTGCGGCTCTCGGCGTCGACGCCTCCGACGACGCGGCCGTCGCCACGGCCCTCGACACGCACCGCGAGGCGCGCTGGATGGAGCCGTTGCCGCCGGTCGTGGTGGTGCGCCAGGGGCACCCTGCCGGGGTCGACGTGGTGGGGGACGTCGTCGCGCTGGAGGTCGTTCTCGAGGACGGCTCGCAGCTCGAGGTGGAGCTGGAGGGTCGCGAGATCGACCGTCGAGATCGCTTGGTACGCAAGGAGTTCCTCCTCCCCGACCTTCCTCTCGGCTACCACCGCATCGTGGTCCGGACGGCTGAGGAGACAGCCTCATGCCCCCTCATCGTGGTCCCTGAGCGGCTCAGGATGGCCGACGGGCGCCACTGGGGCTGGCAGATCCAGCTCTACGCCATGCAGTCCGCGCAGTCCTGGGGCGTCGGTGACTACGTGGACCTGCGGACGATCTGTGAAGCAGCCGCCGCCGACGGTGCCGGTGCGGTCCTAGTCAACCCGTTGCACGCCGAGACGCCGGTGCTGCCCATGCTGGCCTCGCCCTACTCGCCCTCCTCGCGGGTGTTCCGCTCGGTCCTCGCGCTCCGGGTCACCGCGGTCCCCGAGGCCGCGCACGTCGACCTGTCGGCCCTCAAGCCCGCCAGCGAGGGCGTTGACCGGAACGCCGCCTGGAAGGCGAAGCTGGCTGCCCTGGAGCTCATGTGGCCGCACCACCGGACCGGGGCGCTCGCCGAGTACCGGGCGATCCGCGGCGAGGCCCTGGACAGGTTCGGGCTCTTCTGCGCCCTGGCCGAGATCCACGGTGGCGACTGGACGCTGTGGCCTGCTGACCTCCAGTCGCCATCGACCTCCGCGGTCGCTCACGAAGGACGCATCCGCTTCTGGAGCTGGGTCCAGATGCTCGTCGACGAGCAGCTCGCC